>DASXVO010000043.1 GCA_036504215.1 Vicinamibacterales bacterium
CCCCCCCCCCCACGCCGCTACCGTTGGCCACGCCGCAAGGCCACGCCCGGAAGCTCCGAGACCCGGTCCACGTTCACAATCCACCCGCGGTGGGTGCGGAGGAACCGCTCAGGGTTCAGCCGCGTGTCGGGCGTCGAGAACGCCTCGCGCCGGACGAACCTGTCGCGCCCAGCCAGAAACTGATCTCCATCCCGACGGGCCAGCCTCGGATCATCCAGCCTGGTGAGACGTTCTACGGTCGTAGTACCCCTCCGATCTTGTCCTGGCCGTGTCGTCTGGCGTAGGTTGCACCGGTCGGGCTTCGGCCCTGCCGGCCTCCCTCGTCCATCTCGCCGCCTTCTTCGTCTGTGCCGCCCCGGTGAATGCCTGCGAGACCCTCGAGGCTGGCGCGCGCGCAGTGGGCTCGCCCGGTGACGTGCGCCCTCCGCCGCATCGAGGTCGGGAAGGAGACGGGGGGCAAGCCAGCGAGTGTCCTTGACGGCGACGTCGTATCGTATACAATATTCTTCGCGCAGCACTCCATGCTCCGGGTTCTCGAGCCGTCCCGTTCCTGGCTCCGGAGCACCTCCCCTGGTGGCTTCGTTCGATCCGCGTGCCCCCTTGGGCTCCGTCGTTGCGGCGGGGAGGAAGATCGGACCACAGGAGAAGGATTCCATGCCGCCATCCACGTCCGCGCCAACCAGAACCGAACACGACCTGCTCGGCACCGTCGAGGTGCCTGCCGAGGCCCTGTACGGAGCCCAGACCACGCGGGCGCTCCGCAACTTCCCCGTTGACCGCGACCGGCCCCTCGGGAGCTACCCGACGCTCGTCGAAGGGCTGCTGATGATCAAGCAGGCGACGGCGTTGGCGAACCGCGACGCAGGCCTGCTCGACCGGGTGCGCGCCGACGCGATCATCGCCGCGGCCGGGTCGCTCCTCGAGGCGCGGCGGTTCGACGACTTCCCGATTCACCGGCTCCATGGGGGGGGCGGCACCTCGGCCAACCAGAACACCAACGAGGTGGTGGCCAATGTCGCCGAGGAACGGCTGGGCGGCACGCGGGGCCAGTACCGGCTCGTGCACCCGAACGATCACGTCAATCTCCACCAGTCGACCAACGACGTCGTTCCGACGGCGTGCCACATCGCAGTCGTGCGGGCCTTCCCTGAGGCCGCGCACGCCATCTCCGGGCTGGCCGACGCCTTCCGCGCGAAGGGCGCGGCGCTCGGCGGGATCCGGCGGATCGGGCGAACCTGCCTGATGGACGCCGTGGACATCACCTTCGCCGACTTGTTCGGCGGCTACGGGGCGTTCCTGGACCGCGCCCTGCGGCGGGTGTCGGACGCGGTGGACGCCCTGCACGCGGTCAATCTCGGCGGGACGATCGTCGGCCGAACCTGCGATGTCCCGGCGTCGTACTTCGACGGCATCATGCCCGCACTCCGCGCCGTCACGGGCGACGACCGGTACGTCCAGGCGGCCAATCTGTTCGATGCCACCCAGAACCTCGACGACATGGTCGCCGTGTCCGGCGCCCTGGATCTGCTCGCGCGGGGCCTCGTCAAGATCGCCCAGGACCTGCGGCTCATGAACACCGGGCCGGAAGCGGGGCTGGGAGAGATCCGGCTGCCGGCCGTGCAGCCCGGCTCCACGTGCATGCCGGGCAAGGTCAACCCGGTCATCCCGGAGTTCGTCATTCAGCTAGCGTTGCAGGTGGCGGGCTGTCACGCCGCATGCCAGGCGGCGGTGGACCACGGCGAACTGGATCTCAACGTCTGGGAGAGCCTGGTCGTGTCGAACGTGCTCGATGCCATGGCTCTACTCGCGAACGCGTCCGCGACGCTTCAGGAGCGGAGTATCGCGGGCCTCGAAGCCGATGCCGCCCGCAACGAGCGGCACGCCGACACGATCATCCCGCTCCTCACCCGGCAGAAGGCGCGGCACTCGTACTCGGTCATTAGCGACATCGCCGCCCGGGCCGGCGGCGACCTCACGAAGCTCCGGAAGCTCCTGAAGGAACACGACGAGGCCGCCCAGCGCCAGGATCCCGATCCGGCGTCGTAGGCAGGAACGGCGGGGCGCGGGCAGACTGTCTTCGAACGCCGCCATTTCGGCGAGGGCCGTCTCCGGCTCGAGCGTCATGCGCGTTCCGGTCTGCGCCATCTCGATCAAGAGATCGGGCGGGTCCACATTCGGCGAGCCTCGGTTGACGACGTTGCGCAGCACCTTTACCCGCGCCAGCCGGCCCGCCCAGCCGCTGAAGTGAGCGGCTTGCTCGATCGACAGCGGCGCCGCGCCCGCGGTGACGACTGTCATCTGGTTGGTCGGAGTACGCGGCACGACGATGGTCGCCGTCAACGGATCGCCGCCGTACATCCAGCCGCCGTCGTCGCCGGGGCCCTTCCGTGAGACAGTCCGGCCGTCCGCGTCCCACTCGAGCCGCACCATTCGAGAGGTCAGCACCGTGAAGCGCGCGGATCCGGCCACCACCATCGCCCTCGGATCCGCTACAGGATCCGAGGGCGACGCGAGCACCGGCAAAGCCGGCAGGAGCCAGGCGACCACGAGTCCAAAGAGCGTCGCGTGTCTTTTCATGGATGCACCCGTCTGGATGGGGAATCCCGAGTCGTCGTGACGCAACTTCTCTGGCAGGCGTCGAGAAGGCGTCGTGCAGGCGGGGACTCGACAGGAAGGAGGACGGCCCGAAGGCCGTCCACCAGGGCTGAGGCGTGCCCGTGCTCAGAACGCGACGCGGACGCCGACCTGGAAACTCCGCCCCGGCGCCCACCCGGCCGGGATGCCGTATTGGGTGCCCGCATTCTCGGTAATCGCCGTCGCGTAGCCCGCGTTCGGGAGGTTGAACACGTCGACGTAGACACCGGCCGTCCGGCGCGCCGAGCCGATCGGGAACGTCTTCTCGAAGCGCATGTCGAACTGATTCAGCACGGGGCACCGGTACGTGCTGCGGCTCTCGACACGCACGCTCTGGTTGCCCTGCGCCAACCCTCGGATCGTCACGAGGCGGCCGTAGGGAGCGCCACTCGCGACGCGGTAGTTCGCGCTGATGGTCGCCCCGCCGACGTACTTGACACTCGGCAGGCGATAGGTGCCGCTGAAGAGGAAGTTCTCGGGCTGGGCAAAGGAGCCGACCCCGTACGCATTGAGCCTGGCGTTCGGGTTCGCCCATTCGCCGGTCTGGGCCGTATCGCCGAAGGTGCCGATGTTGGTCCCGGTGTAGTCGTCCACCTGTCCCATCGATTTCGAGTGGGTGTAGGACACCTGCATCTGCCAGTTGTGCGAGAAGCGCTTCTTGGCGATCAGCATGAACGCGTCGTAGTTGCGCGTCGCGTCGCCGGGGTTCGTCAAGGTGAAGAAGATCTTGCCGGGGTTGAGCAGGCTGTAGACCGTCAGCATCTGCCCGTCGTCGGCCGTGCCGAGCACGTTGTCCTGCCCCGGGTCCTGCTTCTGCACCGCCTGCCACTGCGATCCGGAATCGACCACCGCCAGGATGTCCTGGTAGTTCCGGTGCACGTACTGGACCGTGACGCCGAAATCGGGGAAGATCTCGCGCTCGAAGGCGATGGTGAACTGCCGCGCGCTCGGCTGCTTCACGTTCGGGTCGATGACGATGTTGCCCGGCTGCACCGTCTGGCTCTTGTAGGTCAGCGACCCGTTCGCGTTGATCCCGTAGGTGATCCTCGGCGACCAGTTGCTGAAGTCGAGGTAGCCGTACTGGCCGGTCCCGAACTGGTCGTGGGACCACCCATAGTGCACGCGCAGCAGCGTCTTATGATCCCCGAGGATGTCCCAGGCGGCGCCGATCCGCGGGTCGATCATGTTCGTGCTGAACACGTCGCTCTGCATGGGAATCGACCCGCGGTACTGGCTGTACCGGATGCCCGGTTCGACCGTGAGATTTCTGACGACGGTCCAGGTGTCCTGCACGAAGAACGTGTTTCGTCGCGACGTGGCATTCGTCGTCTGGCCGTTGAAGTAGACCACCTGGCTCGCTTTGCCATTGGCGTCCTGATACAGCCGCCCGCCCGGAATACCCGACCAGGTCGTCCCGCTTCCCCGCTCGATCTCCATGCCGGCCTTGAGCGCGTGGCTGATGCCCACGCGATCGTTCACCCACCGGGTCACATTGGTGACGAACGTGTCGCGCCGGTTGCAGTTTGTGTTCGGGCCGGCGTAGTTGCCGGACGAGAGCCCCGTCACCGTGTCCTGGTGGGGGTACGGACCATCGAGGGTGTTCGGCGCGCGGGGGGCAGGAAGTCCTGCTCGGTGCGCAGGCCGCCGATGCGCGCCTCGTACAACGTCTTGTCGTTGATGGTCCAGGTCAACCGCGTGTTGTACAACGTCTTCGGGATCCAACTGGTGTTCGACACGCTGCTGGTCATCGAGGTCGCCGTCGGGTTGATGTCGTCGGCGTCCCGCTCGATGAACCCTTCGATTCTGACCGCGGTGGCCGGCGACCAGTTCACCTTGCCCAGGTAGCGCTTCCAGTGCTCGTTGGCGGCCACCGGATTGCCGTCGGGCCCCGGGAGCGCGCCCATGTTGACGTACTCGTTCCGGTAGACATCGGCGCCGGCGAAGAAGAACAACTTGTCCTTCACGATGGGGCCGCCGCCCTGGAAGGTCGCTTCCCAGCGCGACAGGACCTTCTGCGTTGACGCGAACTTGGCCTGGAGCGCCGGGCTGAGCGAGCCGAAGTTCTTGGCCACCCAGCTCTCGCGCGTGGTGAAGTAGTCGAACAGGCCGGAGAAGATGTTGCTGCCCGACTTCATGATCATGTTCGAGACCGTGCCGGTGAACTCGCCGTACTCGGCGTTCGCCCCGAGCGACACCACCTGCACTTCCTGCATCCAGCTGTAGTTGAGGGACGAGCTCTGGATGTTGCCCACGATCGCCGACGGAACGCCGTCGACCATCATGTTGTTGGCGTCGCGGAAGCCGCCGTGAGCCGTGCGGGTGGTCGTGATGCCTGGCGCCATGGCGAAGATTTCTTGGGGCCGGGTGGTGCGGTTGCCGAACGGAAGGTTCTGAAGGAACGTCTCGTCAACCTTCATCGTCGAGGCCGCCGTCTTCACGTCGACGACCGGTGTGGCGCCGGTGACGGTGACCGTTTCGGTCATGCTGCCGACGGCCACTGCGAGGTCGACGGTGACGGTGGTGCTCGCCGCCACCTGCAGGCCGGTCCGCTTGATGGTCTGGAAGCCCTGGAGCGCGGCTTCCACCGTGTAGACCCCGGGCGGCAGGTTGGAGAAGCGATAGGTGCCGTCGGCGCTCGTCACGGCGGTCTGCGCGCCGCCGACCATGTTGGGGCTCGTGAGCGTCAACGTGACGCCGGGCAGCACGCCGCCGCTGCTGTCCTTGATCGTGCCGATGATCTGCGACCGTGTCTGACCGGAGGCCGCTGGCGGGTTGATCGCACCAATCAGAATCACGCCCACGACCAGGATCATCCAACGTCTGCGCACGTGCATGCCACTTCTCCCTCTCGATGGGAACGACCGGCGCGCCCGCAGGATTGCGGGCGACGCGAGCACCAAAGCGGGCCGCCGGAGCCCTTCCCCGGACGACTCTTGCCGACACGACGCTGCTTCTACGACGTCACCGTCTTCATCGCGATCCCGCGAACGTGCGCATCGAATTACTCGCACTGGCGCGTCAACCGATCGAGCAGTTGGAAGGTCCCGCGAGTCCTTCCTGCCGCCGGGCGCGGACTGCCATTGATGCAAGACGAAGAGCACCGCGGTGCTGTCGGGGGAAATCACTGGCGACATCCTGTTGGCCGCCAGGTGGCCCGACGCGCTCGAGACGGGCATGGCGATCACGTCGTCGACGATCCTCTGCATGCTTGGTCCCCAGCGGTGGCGGCGAGCGGGTGTGCCGTGTGAATGCACGAAGATCGCGAGTATTATATACAATATTGCAGTGACATCAGGCGGCGCCGAGTGCTCGCGCACACTCCGGGCCGGGCGCATCGCGCGAGTAGTGCTGCTCGAGTCGCGCGGTCATACCCTCGAGCGTCGTTGGTGCGCCAGGGTAATCGGACGCAACGACCGGGTCTGTGGCGTACAGAATCCTGTTCTGGTACTTCAGGAGGAACGCGCGCGCCTTGTCGGGCGGCGGGATGACGACCGAGCCACGCCGCGAGGAGGTCGAGGGCGTACTCGAGGCTCGAATCGCTGGTCGTCGATCATGACGAAGCGGCCGTCCGGGTCTTCGAGCCTCATGCCGATATCTTTGGCGACCTTCACCGCGACGGCTTTGCGCGACAAGTCCGCCGCCACGGCGTCCAGCGTGGTCCGCTCCCAGTCAGGGCTGGCCCAGTTGGTCAGGTTGAAAGAAGTGGTTCAGTCGAACCGGCCGGGAAAGACCCGCCACGCCGGTCGACTGTGCAGTATATAATACATGATATCCCTGTTCCGGACGACCCCCCGATCCGGCCGCACGTCACCCGGCTCAGATCGTCGCCCCTGGAGGCACGGCTCATGCTCACGCGCGCGCTGTCTTCTCGCGGTCGCCGACGCCGCAGTCCTGGCCGCTGCTCATCTCCACAGCCAAACCACCCCCGCCGCCGGGGCACGCACCGACGACCGTCGTCGCCAGCACCGCGCCCTGCACCTGCATGAAGGACGGGCCCTGTGCCCGCGAACCGCGCGAACACCGCACGGCTGTCTGAAACAGCGCGGGTGCCCGTATGGCGATCCGAACAGGCATGAGACGTCGCGACTTCCTCAGCCTCGTCGGCGCCGGCACGGCCGGTGTCTGCTCACCCGCGTGGCGTGCCGCGTTCGGCGCACCGACTGCGCCGAGGACCCGCAAGCCGAACATCGTCTTCTTCCTCATGGACGGCCAGGACGGAAACGGCCATCGCTCAACCGGCTCGCGGCGAGCCGGTTGAACGTGACTCACAGCTAATCCGGGGAGTGGCTTCTGATGCGTGGTCGTTTCTCCAGGAACATTGTGTGGACCGCATGCGCGGTCGTGGCTGGCCTTTCCACGTCGGTGTCCGCGGCAGCGGCGGGCCCGCCGCCCGCCCCCCTTCTCAGGCCACCGGCCGTGCCGCTCGTCGTCCATGACCCGTACTTCTCGATCTGGTCCCCGGCCGATCGACTCACCGATGATGCGACGATGCACTGGACGGGAAAGCCCCAGCCGCTGACGTCGCTGATCCGGGTTGACGGCGTGCCGTATCGGCTGATGGGCGTCAGTCAAGGTGCCAGGACCACCGCGGCGCTGCTCCAGAAGTCGGTGATCGTCCATCCGACGCGCACGGTCTACACGTTCGCCAACGCGCAGATCCAGGTCACGCTGACGTTTCTCACGCCCTCGCTGCCGTCGAACCTGGATCTGCTCTCGAGGCCGGTCACGTATCTGATGTGGCAAGTCGCCTCGGCGGACGGCGCCAGCCATCGCGTCCAGGTGTACGTCGATTGCGGGGCCGAGATCGCAGTCGACACGCCCGAGCAGGCCGTCGGTCTCGACTATCCAGTGATCAGTGGCCTGCAGGTGGCCAGGATCGGTACACCCGATCAACCGGTGCTGCAACGCGCCGGAGACGATCTGCGAATCGACTGGGGCTATGGGTACCTGGCGGCGCCGGCTCGGCCAGGCGTGCGCGTGGTCGGCGGCCAGGGAAGCCAACTGCGCCGGAGTTTCCTCGGTGACGGGACCGTTCAGGCACCGGCGGGTCCGCTGGCCGCGACGCCCGTGGCCAAGTCGCGGCTCGCGATGGCGGCAGTCTGGGATCTGGGCTCGGTGCAGCGCGGGTCCGCCGCGTCGTGCTGGGGCATGCTGGCTTACGACGATGTTTTCTCGATCCGGTACTTCTCGCAGGACCTGCGGGCGTACTGGCGCCGCAACGGGGCGACCATGGACACGGTGCTCGTCGCGGCTGCGCGCGAACGGGACGAGCTCGATGCCGAGTCGGAGGCCTTCGACCGGGAGCTGATGCAGGATCTCGAGCGCGCGGGCGGACCGAGGTACGCCGCCATCGGAGCGCTCGCATTCCGGCAGACGTTCGCCTCGACGAAACTCGCGGCTGACACGAACGGCCAGCCGCTGCTCTTTCCGAAGGAGCATTTCAGCGGCGGGTTCATCGCCACCGTCGATGTCATCTATCCGATGGCGCCGCAGTATCTGCTTTTCGGACCCGCCCTGACGAAGGCGATGCTCGTCCCGATTCTCGACTACGCCAAATCCCCTCGGTGGACGTTCCCCTTCGCTCCGCACGACCTCGGCAAGTACCCGCAGGCGACCGGGCCGGTGTACGGCGGCGGGGAGAAGACCGAGACGAACCAGATGCCGGTCGAGGAGTCCGGCAACATGCTGATCCTGGTCGCGGCGGTCGCCCAGGCGGAAGGGCACGCCGGCTTCGCGGAGCGTTACTGGCCCTTGCTCGTGAAATGGGCGGAGTATCTCAGTGCGAAAGGGTTCGATCCCGAGAATCAGCTGTGCACGGACGATTTCGCGGGCCATCTCGCCCACAACGTGAATCTGTCCGCGAAAACGATCATCGCGCTTGGTGCCTTCGCCCGGCTGGCGGAGCTTCACGGTGACGGCGCTCTCGCGAAGGAGTACCGCACGCTGGCGGAGCAGTTCGCTGCCAGGTGGACCAAAGAGTCCGACGACGGCGACCATTCCCGACTCGCCTTCGATCGGCCCGGCACGTGGAGCCAGAAGTACAACCTGGTGTGGGATCGGCTGCTTGGTCTGAACCTCTTTCCATCGGCGGTCGCGAAGAAGGAAATGGCGTTCTACCTTCGCACGCAACACCAGTTCGGGCTCCCGCTCGACAACCGGAGCCTCTACACGAAGCTCGACTGGACGTTGTGGTCCGCCACGTTGACCGGGGTGCAGGCCGACTTCGAGGCGTTGACCGATCGGGTCTTCACCTTCCTGAACAAAACGCCGCAGCGTGTGCCGATGACGGACTGGTTCTGGACCCACGATGCGACGAAGGTGAATTTCCAGGCGAGGCCGGTGGTTGGCGGCATCTTTCTGCGCTTGCTCTACGACCGCCCGGTGTGGCGGAAGTGGGCCGATCGCGGTGGACGGTGACGACCGTCGACCAGGAGCCGAGCGTGGTCTCTCGGGGTCGTCCGGCTCCCGCCGATACGCAGGCGACCGGTCGAAACGCGGTGTCTGGGGCCGCAAGTAGCACAGTCGTCGGCATATCGCCTGCGGTTTTGCGGTGGCACGTGTGAGATCAACTGCATCCAAGCGTTGATGACAGGCTGACGGTGGATTCGGCCGGCAGCCACATTCCAATCGAGGAGGTTCGTTCCATGGGTCCGAAACGCGAGAACGTGACGAGGTTGGCGCTGCTCTTCGCCTGGTGTCTGTTGTTGCCGGTCGGAGCAGCGAGCGCGCAGACGGTCGTGCGGTCGTTCGACGGTGACAAGGGCTTGCCGCTCGATGCGTGCAAGGCGAACGACAGCTGGTGTGGGAGGCAGCCGGAACTGAACGTGGCGGCCAACGGCAAGCAGGTCGTGCAGGTGACGCGGCAGAATGTCCGTACGTACGACTACACCGGCAAGCTGCTACAGTCCACGCCGCTCGCCATCCTCATCCGCAACGCCGGCCTAAACCCAATGACGAACGGGGGCAAAGGTCCGTTCGAGCCTCACGTGGTCTTCGACGAGTTCATCGGACGGTGGCTGATCAGCGCGTCATGCGCGAACGACTGCCTGCTCGTGAGCGCCTCCGCGGACTCGCTGGGCAAGTGGGGAGGCATCTATCCGTCCTGTCTGGAAGGCGGTCCCTGTCTTCCGAACAATCCCAGCATCAAGCTCGGCTACGACAAGAACGGCGTGTACTACTGCGACGGCCACCCGGGCGACACCAACCCGCTCACCGGTGGAGGCGTCGCCTGGGACTGTTTCGCGCTGCCGTCCGAAGAAGTGAAGACCATCGCCGACGGCCAGGCACCCGCCCATCTCAATCGCGGCCACAACATGCCGCTCGATGTCGTCCCGGCGATCGACCAAAACCCCGACAAGGCGCCCAACGCGCCGGCGTTCTTCATGAACAAGAGCTGCAAGGGCGCCTCTTGCCAGAGGGTCGGCAACGACGCGTTCACCTGGGTGGTGAACACGTTCACGTGGAACGGGCGAACCGGCACCTACAACGCCATCGGGCCCCAGCAGTCGGTGAAGACCGACGTTGGTTCCACGGCCAACACGTGGCTGTACAACACGCCGTGTTGCGGAACCGACATGTCCATCGCGCAGGCGGGAAGCCCCGTCACGCTTCGCGCCGCCGGCAGCCACCGCGTGATGAACGTGTTGCAGGCCGGCTCGCACCTCCACGGCGTCCTCGGCTCCGGCCCGTGCACCAAGGACTGCGGACCACAGGGGACCGACACGAACAACCTGATGTTCTACGTGGACCTCGATTGTTCGAAGCCGACCGCCTGCGTGGTCGCGCAAACGGCAAAGATCTCCGGCGCGGACTTCAACGCCGAGTTCGGCACGGTGGGTGTCGATGCGGCCGGCAACGTGGGCATCGTCGCGTCGTCATCGACGGCGACGACCAACCTCGGCGTGTTCCTCTGGTCGCGCAAGAAGACGGATCCGCCGAACACGTTCAGCGGGCCGATGACCATCGTCGCCGGCACGAAACCATACGCCTGCATCGGCGACAAGAACCTCGAGCCCATGGGCAATACCGTCGGCATTCTCACGACGCGCGATCCGCTCGACGCCACCAAGTTGTGGACGACCGCGCAGTGGCAGGGCGACGCGACGCCGTGTGGGTTCAACACGCGGATCCTCCAGTACCAGATCGCGCCGGCGCCGGCGAAGCCGGCCGCCTCGTCGAAGGGCATCAAGTAGGTCTGTGCCGGGACCGAGAGGCGCGAGGTTGGACCGTCGAAGATCGGCGCACACCCGGAACCGGCGGGCATACAACGAATGGACCTGGGAAACGGCTGGACGGGTGAACCGTCGGCAGACAGTGGAAGAACGTGAGCGCGTGTGCGCAATTCGCGGCTTGATGCCTGATCGTCGATGTCTACGACCACAACGGCACGCTGCTGAAGGCGACATCGATGCAGACCGTCGAGTACGAACCGCATCGCTTCACATGGCGCTTGAGCGACTTCCGGTTGACGCTGGCCGACGGGAAGAAGATCGACGCGCTGCGCAAGCGGTACAAGGCATAGCTGTGGGACGGGGAGTACCGCGACACGGTCGGAGCAACGCTCGAGGCAGACGGGTCGTGCAAGCCGGTCATTGCGAAGGCTGGCTTGCCCAATCCCGGTTCCCTGGTGATGGCGACACCCGAGAATCCCGAGGCGGTGCCGACCTCCGGGGTCGTGACGGTTCCGCCACGATCGGTCGCTGTCGTGATGGAGTAGTGAACGCGCTTTGAATTGATTTCGAGAGGTCCGGTCATGATGAACCGGGTGGAGACGGCGCAAGACTTCTCGCGGCGGCGCTCGTGGTTTGCGCGCTCAACACAGCGACGGCACGAGCCCCCACGCATCTGGGGCATCGAGCCTCGCGACCGCCGACCACGAGGGCCGTCCACGTCGCGTCGGCCGAGGCGGGCTGGTCGCAATCTCTTGGTCCGGCCGAGTGGAACCCGTTGGCTCCATCGTCGCGAGAATGTGAGCGCCTGAGGCGGTACCGTCCGGCTCGCGCGGCCGATCGACGCCCACACCAACGCGTCGTCTGACGGCCGAGCCGGCCGGCCTCTCCAGTCGGTCTTTTCCCCGATTTTTTCCCCTATTGCGACAGTTGCCCGCGCGGGGCTACGCTGATCGGGTTTGGGAACCAGCCATCGCCGAACCAGTTTCGCTTGAACGACGTTCATCGAACCGCTGGGTTCGGTTTCAGCTCCTGATGACGGTGGCGACGGCCAGGGTGGCTCCGTCGCCTCTGCACGGGGCAGGACGCGGGGAGGAGGCTGCATGCGCAAGCTGAAGTGGGTCTTCGGAGCGCTCTTGTTGACCGCCGTGCCCTCGACGTGGGCCGCCGCACAGTCGCAGATCACAACCGGCGTGATTCAGGGGATCGTCGTCGACACGTCGGGAGCCGTCGTCCCTGGTGCGGACGTCGAGGCTCGCAATGCCGACACGAACCTGACACGCAACACCGTCACGGACACGGCCGGCCGGTTCGTCCTGCTGCAGTTGCCGTCGGGTCGGTACCGGGTGACCTTCAAGTTGTCGGGGTTCGCGACGCTGGTCCAGCAGAATGTCGCGGTGACAGTCGGCCAATCGGTCACGCTGAATTCCACGATGAAGGTCTCAGGCGTCGCAGAAACGGTGACGGTCACGACCGAAGCGCCAACCGTCGAAACCACCAGATCGGCCGCCGCATCCACCCTGAATCAGACGACGGTCGAGACGACACCGATTCTCGGACGCAAGTTCGAGGACCTGCTGACGCTGACACCCGGCGTCAGCGTCGTCCAGGGGCCGGACGGCGACGAGATCACGTTCGCCGGGCAGCGCGGCGTGTTCAACAACATCAACCTCGACGGCGGTGACTACAACAACGGCTTCTTCGGCGAGCAGATGGGCGGCCAGCGCGCGGCCATCGACATCACACTCGAGGCGGTCAAGGAGTTCCAGGTGGTGGCGACCGGCGCGAACGCCGAGTTCGGCCGGACCGGCGGCGGCGTGGTGAACGTCATCACCAAGTCGGGTACGAATGACATCCGCGGCGGCCTGTTCGGCTACCAGCGGCTCGAGGCGCTGACGTCGGCGACCTCCGACGGCCAGCCGCTGAAAGACTTCAACCGAAAGCAGTTCGGCGGGACGGTGGGGGGACCGCTCGTCAAGGACCGGATGTTCTACTTCCTGGCCTTCGAGGGAATCCGCGAAAAGCTGCAGCGGCCGAATCTGTCGCAGGCCATCGGCACGCCGTGCAGCGTCCTCGCGCCGACGATCGCGGCCAACGAGGCGGCGATCAGCTCGAGCCCGGACTGCCAGCGCCTGGCGCTGGTCAACTTCTTCAAGGCGTCGCGCAACCAGGACGAGGGGCAGCCGGTCGATCACGAGATCAACAACAACGCGATCCTGGCGAAATACGATTGGACGCTGAGCGCGCGGCACACGCTGTCGGCGTCGTACAACTTCAACTACTCGAAGAACAGGAATCAGACGTTCGACGTGGCCACCTACGGCAACTCGGCGAATGGCATTGAGGGGCCGTCGAAGATCCACGTCCTCAACGTGAACCTGTTCAGCACGGTGACGTCCACCACGGTGAACGAGTTCCATGTCACCTACTCGGCCGAAGATCGTCCGCGATCGGCCGTGTCGTCGAACGTGCCGGCGGACACCGGCATGGGGTTCGGGCCGTCGTTCCGCTTCGGCAACCCGTTCTTTCTGGGGCCGAACGTGGATGAACTCGTCAAGCGGTTCCAGGTGAAGGACAACTACTCGATGATCATGGGGAGCCACACGTTCAAGCTGGGCGGCGAGTGGCTGCACACCAACAACTACCAGGTGTTCCGCGGGTTCTTCGAGGGCCGGTATCTGTTCGACAGCGTCCCCGGCTTCCTGCGCTACGCCTCGCCCGCCAAGACCGGCGGATTCGGCCCCTACACCGTCGGGTGCTCGAACGGGACCTACGTCACGGCGCCCGCCTCGTGCCCGGCGGGGACGACGACGACCGGCGGCCCGTTGCTGTTCTACCTGCAGTCGAGCAGCCCGGACGGGATCGCGCGGGATGGAGCGGGCGAGTCGGACATCAACAACGACGAGCTCGCGCTGTTCATCCAGGACAAGTGGCAGGCGACCCCGCACGTCACGGTCAACTACGGCCTGCGGTGGGATGCGCAGCTCATGCCGAAGACCGTGGATCCGAAGACGACGGCGTACGCGAGGTTCCTCAACGACCCGCGGTTCCCGTCAGACGGCACGATTCCGAGCCAGTGGAATCAGGTGCAGCCGCGCGTCGGCGTCGCGTGGGATGTCCGCGGCGACGGCAAGACCGTGGCGCGCGCGAGCGCCGGCATCTTCTACGCAAGGCAGAACATGCTGAGCCAGGTCGGCTCGGTGACCACCAACGGCATCCAGCAGAAGAGCGACTTCGTGAACTCCGGGTTCACGTCGTTTGCGACGATGCCGGTCTGGCCGAACCTGTTGCCGCCAAGCGCAGCGCCGACAGGAACCTTCCCGCTGTTCACCGGGATCCGGGTGTTCGATCGCAACTACCAGAACCCGCGCATCTATGGTGTCAACGTGGCGGTCGAGCACGAGGTCGCGCCCGACTGGGCCGCCTACGTGGACTTCACCTACAACAAGGGTGTGCACCTCACCCGGTTCCTCAACTACAACGTGCACGGCACCGCCGCTGCCGCCAATCAGCCACCGACCCGAGACGCCACCACCTATGTCGGCGGCAACCCGTTCGAACCGCAACTGGGCGACGTGTTCGTGACCAACTCGCAGGGGCGGGGACTGTATCGGGGGCTCACGCTGGGCGTGCGCAAGCGGTTCTCGAAGAAGTACCAACTCGAGGCCAACTACGTGCTGTCGAAGGACGAAGACGACGATTCGAATGAGCGCGACCCGTTCACGGATCGGTCGTTCAACTTCTACGATCTGAGCCTGGACTACGGGCCGTCGGACCGCGACATCCGGCACAAGTTCAACTTCTTCACCTATGCCCAGATCCCTTGGGGCGTGATGGCGAATGTTCGGATCCAGGCGCGGAGCGCCCAGCCGATCACGACATCGCCCCGCGTGTTCAACGGGGTGGACCGAGGTCGAAACTGGGATCGGAAGGACAACGCCTACTTCTCGCTCGACTGGCGGCTGCAGCGGCCGTTCCGCGTCGGCGGGCGGGGCGAGGTCATCCCGATCATCGAGATGTTCAACACGTTCAACAACGCCAACAACGTCAATCCGCTGAGCACCGTGGCGTTGTTCAACTTCGACGGCTTCCTGCGTCAGGGCGTCGGTGACCCGCGCCAGTTGCAGGTGGCGGTGAAGTTCACGTTCTAACGGCGCCGGCCATCGGCTCGTGGCTCCGGGTCGCTCGGAGCCACAGGCCCGGTAACCTGGGGTCCGGTCAGCCGCGCTGGCCGGACCCCAGCGCACGTACGGCCTCCGCCAGGTCCAATAGGGTCTTCAGTTCCCGATACCGGCTCGTGGCGTGCTCCGGCACCTCATCGTGCTCGTGCGCCCAGCTCAGGGCGGCGGGGACGTGGATCGCCCAGCCGCCGACGTCGAGCACCGGCAGGATGTCCGACCGCGGAGAGTTGCCCACCATCAGAAACCGGGAGGGATCGACTCGGTAGCGCCCCAGGATTTCGGCATACATGCCCGGCGTCTTGTGGCTGACGACCTCGACGTCGCGAAAGTAGGGGGCGAGCCCGGACCGGTCGAGCTTGTTTCGCTGGTGGAGCAGGTCGCCCTTGGTAATCAGCAGCAGCGGATAGACTGGCGACAGGGCCTCCAGCGCCTCCCGCGCGCCTTCGAAGAGTTCCACCTCCGACGTCAGCATCGACTTGGCGAGGGCGAGCAGTTCGGAAATTTCCCGGCCCGTGATACGTCCATCCGTGATCTGGATGGCGGTCTCGATGAGGGACAACACGAAACTGCTGACGCCGTAGCCGTAGAACCGCAGGTTCTGCACTTCCGTACGGTTCACGCGCTGCTCGACGTCATCTTCCGAGAGGGGGATGCCGATCCGACCGAGGATCGCCCGGAAGCGCTCGCGCCCGTGCCGGTAGTCGCGCTCGTTGTGCCAGAGGGTGTCGTCGCCGTCGAACGCAATGAGATCGAACCGCCGTTCGCACATGGGTGCTGGCAGCCCGTGGTGAAAGCCCCGCCGGCATTCGGCCGACGCTGCATCCCACCCGGCTGCGTTGCTCCTCCCTCGAATATGGCCCGATATTCTCAGTCGTCGCGCCTTGCCGGCTGGGCGCATCGTCGCCCTCGGTGCTGCGCCGCGACTTCCACCACGGGCTGATAGTGTACAACGACGGGTCCGATTCGAGCCCATCTGGTGGGCGGGATGCGTGGTGCCCCGCGCGCACCCTCACTCGCGGCGAAGCGTCGAGGCCGGGGCCGCGTGCGCCGCCAGGAAGGCAACCGGATCCAGCGGCCGCACTCCGTAGAGCAGCGACTCGAGCGAACGTGTGAAGACCACGGCCGCCACGAGACCCACGACGACCCCGGCGGCGGCCTTCGCCCGCGAGCTGGCGTCGTCGACGACGAAGGTGCGGCCGGCGATCGGCTGCACGCCCAGCAACTCGAAGAACGAGACGCTCACCGCCTGGCCCGGGACCCTCTCCGGCCCCTCGCCAGTGCCGGTCAGCGTTCGTGAACCGGCCGCCACGGCGGCCATCGAACGGATTTCCCGGGTCCCGCTGCCGGGCGGTTGGGGTGGCGCCGGCTCGGCTCGGAAGTGCTATCCTACCCCCGCGGCCACAGTTCGTTCCGCGTGTGGCCCGCCTCGTAGCCGGGTGCTGCGGTTGGCGACTGCCGACCGTATTGGAGAAGCCGCATGACGAGCATCTTCTCCGCCATTTCCGGTCACTTCACGCGCCTGCTCGTGCTGGGCACGTTGCTGCCCACGGTGGCGTTCGGCCTGCTCGCCGTGCTGGTGCTCGGCCCCCTGGTCACGACTGACCCAATCCTCCTCGCGCAACTGCTGTCGATGGCCACCGACTGGCATGGACTCGCCTGGACCGCGGGCATCGTGTTCCTCACCGGCATCCTCTACAACGCGAACGTCCCGCTGATTCGCCTGTACGAAGGCTACCCGTGGGCGAAGACGTTCGTCGGTCGCCGATTGAGCGCTCGACATCGTCGCCGGGTCGAAGAGGCCGCCAGGATTTACCCGCGCCTCGCGTGTGCCCGTGCGCGTCTGGCTCGGTCGGAAGCGACGCTGCGCCCGCTGGTCCAGACTCGGCTGAACGAGCTCGGACATCTCCTCAACGAACGATTCCCCGGTTCGAGCCTCGTCCTCCCCACCCGCCTCGGCAATGTCATTCGCAGTTTCGAGGAGTACCCGCGCCACCAGTACAGCATGTCATCGATCCCGCTCTGGCCCCGCCTCCTCGCCACCATCGACAAGGACTACGGGACCGCCATCGACGATGCCAAGACGTCGCTCGACTTCATGTTGAACTGTTCGTTCCTTGCGGCACTGCTCTCGGCCGCCACCGTGGTGGCCGGCCTCGTCGGACGGCGCCCCTTCGTGACCGTCGAGGTGACGCTTGCCTGGATGGTCGTCGCGTCGTGCCTCGCGGTGTTCAGCTACGCCCTCTACCGCGGCGCCGTGTCGCGAGCCATCGCATGGGGCGGACAGGTGAAGGGCGCGTTCGACCTGTACCGCTGGGAACTGCTCGCCAAGCTCGGGTATCAGCAGAAGCCGCGGACACGACGGGAGGAACGCGATCTCTGGAAGGCCATCTGCCGCCAGATCGTGTACGGAGACCCGTTCGAAGGAACGCCGCCGGACTACGCCCCACCGCCACCCGAGGGCTTGCTGAAGCGGCTCGGGCACCTGGCCTTGCGCCAGCCGCCGAGGGGTTGACGATGCGACACCTCATTCCCATCGCGGCAGGAGACCAGAAGGGTGGCCCCGGCGCAGATCGAGGAGGCCCGATCGTGGCACCTGTCGAACACCTCACCAGCGTGTCGGCCGACGAGGCGCAGCGCTTGCGCCGCGCCGGCATCGACTCGGCGGAGGAACTGTGGCGCCGCGCGGCCCTCGTTCCTCTGCCTCCGGCGAGCGATCCCCTCGAGCCGCTCGCGGACGCGACGACGATCAGTCGGGACCGCCTCGCCGAACTGCTCGCCCGCGAGGCTCTCGCCGAGGCCGACGCGTGCAACGACTCACCCTGGCTGGCGGCCGGAGGTCTTGCCCTGCACCTGGGCTGGTGCCTGCTGCTGACGGCAACGCTCGCGCTCTTGTATGTCGTGCTCGTCTGGCCGTCGCGGATCATCGCGCGGACGACGGACCAGAGTGAAGCGGTCGTGGTCGTCAGTCCTGCCGGGCTGCCCGCGTACCACCGGATAGCGGCCGGCGACGTCGCCCGCCGCCGGGTCACCCGCCGCGCCGGAACGATCGCCTCTCCCGACGAGATCGTGGGCCACCTGACGCTCGCGCCGCTTCCGGCAGGATCGGCCATTGCCCGCATTCAGATCACGCCAGGCAGAGTGGACGCCGGGCTCCTGGCCGCGCGAACCGTGCTGACCCTGCCCGTTTCCGGGATACCCCCCCTCGCGCTTCGGCCCACGCGAGTGTTGTTGCTGCTCTCACGCGCTGGCGCCGCCGGCGAGCCCGTGGTGCTCGACGACGTGGTGCTGCTCGAGACGACGGAGTCCGGCGGCCGAATCACCGCGACCGTCGCGGTGAAGCAGGCCGACCTGCCGTCGGTGGCGACGGTGCTCGCCGCCGCCGAGGTCTTCATCGCCGCTCATCTGCAGTAGCAAGGAGAAATGGTATGGCTGACACGCCCCCAGCTGCCGATGAAGTACGCGCCCTGCTCGCAAGGGTCCGCAAACGGCTCGAGCAGGCGCGTCGCCAAACCGAAGTGCGCATCGTCGAACCGTTCGAGCCCGACGCACTGGTGCAATTCAAGGACCCAATCGCCCGCGTTGGCCGCACGGCGTCCTGGTTGCGCCGCCACGACAAGGACGGATGGCCGTCGAGTGCGACCGGCGAGCTGGCTCGGATCGCCCCGACGCTCAGACAGGCGGACGACATCCTCTCCAAGTGGACCGCGCACGGATCCCAGCGGATCGATATCGACTATTTCGGATCGAAGCCCGGCGAGGCTGGAGAGATGGAGCGGCGTTCCGCACCGGGCGTGCGAATCAGGCTCGACGATTTCAAACGCCTGACGAAACTCCTGGGTGACTTGCCTGGAGATGACCCCACGGATGCCTGATACGGAAGGCGTGAGGCGCGGGCGCTGAGACCCACGCCTCCCACTCCGTCGTTCGTCGAGGATGCGTTTCCCTGCGTCCGGCTACGCGGGTTCGTCCGCGCTCGGACCGTAGATGGACGGCACCGGGACGTCGTTGAGGCGCAGATAGACGCTCATCTGACCCCGGTGGTGCACGTTGTGGTTGAACACCCACGCGCGCACGACCGCCACCTTTGGCATGGTAAAGAGGTCCTGGCCCTTGTTCTTCAGGGTCCAGGGTGACATGAACTGGGCGTCGGTTGCGGCGTCGATCAGCGGTCGCGCCACGGCCACCATCTTGTCGAACTTGGCCAGCACGGCCTCGCGCGTCGCGGGAATGTCGGACGTGTGATCGCCGCCCATGTCGAGGCTGTCGAGCGTGAGCGTCTCCTTCACCCAGCCGGGAATCTCGGCGAGGTGTCCGGCCAGCCGGCCGAGCGTCATCGACTTGTCGTGCGGTTTCCAGCCGAACTTGCCGTCGGGCACGCGCGCGAGCACCTTGCGGGTCAGCGCCATCTCGTGATCGAACTCCGGCAACAGTGCATCCTTGATCGCCATGGGGGATCTCCTTGTGTGTGCTGAGTGTCCTCCTATGTTACGCCGGTCCGCGCCAAAGTGACCAGGCGCCGAGCGGCACGGGCACGGAGGCCAGCCACCGCTCAATTCCTCGTAACCTCGTGGGGTCCTTGCGTCATGGACTTGCAGGTGATCGGCCGGCGCGTTCGACCGGTCGCTTGCCGATCGCGCCGCCAGACGGTACATTCCGTCGTGCTGCCCCGGCGCGGATCGCCCGGGAACTCGTCACACGGGAGTGATTGTGCCAACCATCATCGCGATTGTGGTCGGTGGCGTGATCGGCGCGGTCTGGGGCGGGAGTTTTGGCGCAGTCGCCGGCGCGGCCCTGGCGTGGCTGTTGATGAGATCGTTCCGGCTCGAGAAGCAACTCGCCAGCCTGCGGCAGGCGCTCGATGCTGCCGAGAAACGGTGGTCGATCAGCCAACGTGTTCCTGTCGCCCCGCCGCCGATCGCGACATCGGCTGTCACTTCTGTCCCACCGCCGGTCACAGTCACGCCGCGGTCGACTCCGCCAGAGCCACCGACCGATACATCTCCCGTCGTGCGGCCGGTTCCGCCGTCGGCACCGCGCCGTGTAGAGGCGCCCGCACGTCTTTTCCCGGACGCGGCAGGTGCCGAGGACTCGGACGAACTGTCGCGCCTCATGGGCTGGCTGCTGGGCGGCAACACCATCGTCAAGGTCGGCATCGGCATCCTGTTCATCGGTCTCGCCTTCCTGGCCAAGTACGCCTCCGAACACGTTCAGGTCCCGGTGGAAGTGCGGCTGAGCTCCATTGGGGGCGCCGCGCTGGTCCTGTTGGCCATCGGGTGGCGGCTGCGAGAGCGACGGCCCGGATATGCCCAGACACTCCAGGGCGGCGCTGTGGCCGTTCTGTACCTGACGCTGTTCGTGGCGTTCCGTTTCTACGGCGTGCTGGCGGTCGGGCCTGTCTTCGGTTTGATGGTGATGGTGGCGGTTCTCGCCGCCGCGCTGGCCGTGCTGCAGGACGCCCCCTCGCTTGCGGTGATCGGCGCGCTCGGCGGTTTCGCGACTCCCCTGCTGGTCTCAACCGGCACCGGCAACTATGTCGCGCTGTTCAGCTACTACCTGGTGCTCGACCTCGGCATCGCCGCCGTGGCCTGGTACAGAACGTGGCGAGCCCTCAACCTGATTGGCTTCCTGTTCACGTTCCTCGTGGGCACGGCATGGGGCGTCCTGCAGTACCAGCAGTCCCACTACCAGGCCAGCCAGACATTCCTCGCGACTTTCTTCCTGGTGTTCGTTGCGATCACGCTGATGCCGGCGCGCCAGCAACCTGCCGCGGTTCCGGCCGGGCGTGCTGACGGGTGGGTCAACGGCACGTTGCTCTTCGGCGTTCCCACCGTCACGTTTGCGCTGCAATACGGTCTCGTGCGGAACACCGCCTCTGGTGTGGCGTTGTCAGCATTGGCCCTGGCGGCTTTCTACGTGCTGCTGGCGGCGTGGATGCGCGCGCGTCCGCATCTGGCGGTGGTGTTCGAGGGCAGCCTCGCAATCGGCACGGTGTTCCTCACGCTCACGATTCCGTTTGCGCTCGACGCGCGGAGCACGGCCGGGGCCTGGGCCCTCGAGGGCGCAGGACTCGTATGGCTGGGGTTCCGGCAGACGCGCCCGCTCGGGCGAGTGTTCGGGTACGGGCTGCTGCTGCTTGCCGGCGGTGTGCTGCTGGTCACGGCTGCAGTCGGCGCGGCCCCAACTCGAATGCTCGATGCGACGCTGCTGAACGCCCTGCTCGTGGCTGCGTCGTCGATCGCGGGCGCATGGTTCGTGCAGAGGTCCGCTGATCGGACCACGACGTCCTCATGGTTCGACGCGGACGTCGAACGAGCGGCCGAGCCGGTGCTGATTGGGTGGGCCACGCTGTGGCTCGCCTTTGCCGCCTACGTCGAGATCGGAACCTTCGTGAAGCCGGAGTTCCAGCTGGCCGCCTCGCTCGCATGTCTGAGCGCGGTGGCACTCGTATACGCCGGCCTGTCGGTATGGCTGCAGTGGAGACTGATCGCGACGCCAGTCATTGGCCACGCGCCGCTGCTCGTGCTGGGCGTCGTGGCCAGCGCCTTCCTGAAGGCGAGTCCAATCGAGGCGGGCGGATGGTGGGCATGGCCCCTTGCACTGGCGACTCATCTCGTCGTGCTCGGTCGCGCCGCGCCGCAGTGGTCCGCGGGCACGCGAGAATCCGTGCACCTGCTGGGCGTCGTGGTGCTGGCCGCGCTCGGCGCGCTGCAGGGTCGTTCGATCACGTCGGATTGGGGCGAGTCCACCAGCGCATGGGCCTGGCTCGGCTGGCTCGCCTTTCCTGCTGGCCTCTTGCTCGTGCTGCCGCGCCCGGCGACTGCGCGGGTGTGGCCGGTGAGCGCGGCGCCGCGAGCCTACCAGACCGACGCGGCTGGTGCCTTGACGTTCGGCCTGTTGCTCTGGGCATTCGTCGCCAACGCGGCGTCCAACGGGTCGGCTGCGCCGCTGCCGCACGTGCCCCTGCTGAACCCGCTCGACCTGGGCGTGGGCGTCGCGCTGTTCGCGGCGTGGCGCTGGAGGGAGAGCGACGCGGCGCGCATCGCGTCCGCGTGGGTACCCAGGCTGGCCTTCGCGTGCATGGCCGGCGACGGGTTCATCTGGCTGAACGCGATCCTGATCCGCGCGTTCCACCACTATCGCGGCGTGCCGTTCCACGTGGATGCGTGGATGGCGTCGCTGGCTGTGCAGACGGGTATTTCGCTGCTGTGGACGGTCACCGCGCTCGTGTTGATGTGGCTCGCGGCCCGGTATGTCCTCCGCGCGCCATGGATGGCGGGTGCCGCGCTATTGGGCGCAGTCGTGCTGAAGCTGCTGATCGTGGATCTGTCCGGCTCGGGCACGGTGACCCGCATCGTGTCGTTCATCGGCGTCGGCGTATTGATGCTCGTCATCGGGTACGTGGCCCCGCTGCCCGGGAAGGGGGAGCGCCATGAGGTTTTGTAGCCTGACCTGGCCGATCGCCCTGGCGGTGGCTTGCGGCGCAGCCGTGCAAGGCGCGGAGGAGACGACGTTCCGCTACCAGGCGCCGATAGTCGTGAGCCAGCCCGGGGCCTTCGTGCTGGTACCGTTGTCCGTCGAGGTCTACGCCCACAGCCAGCAGACCGGATTGAACGACCTGCGCGTCATCGACGCCCACGGCGAGCGGGTGCCGTTCGCTCTTCTCGACCCTCGCGGCAGCCAGGTCGAGATCACCGACCAGACTCGCGAGGCGACGATCTACCCGTTGCCCCCGAGGCCCGCTGCCGACGGAACCTGGGCGGCGCCAGTCGAACTCACCGTCGAGGGCGATCGCATCAACGTGAAGCGGCGACCCGGAGTGAGCACTGCCGGCACCGCTGGACAGCGCTCGGGCGGGTGGCTCGTGGACTTGGGCGAACGCAGGCCGTCGGACCCACCACCGCGGGCGCTGCGCTTCGATTGGACTGGCCCGGCCGAGTTCACCGCAGCCTACCAGTTCGAGACGAGCGACGACCTCCGCCGCTGGCATCCGGGCGGTGCCGGCCAGTTGATGGCGCTGGTGTCGGCAGCGGGGACACTCTCGCAACAAAGCGTCGTGCTGCCGCTCGCCGCGGGCCGGTTCGTCAGGCTCGTGTGGGTCGATGACGCGACGCCACCGGCAATCGTCAGGGCACAGGTGCTGAGTCCGGAGCAGCGGACCATCGCGCTCGATCCACCGGCTGAACTCGTCTTCTCCCCCGGCGCGAAGCCGACCGGGAAGCCGGCGGCAGCGGATACCGACACGCACGCACTGTTCTTCGATCTCGGCGGCGCGCTGCCGATCGGGCAGGTGGAGTTGCGGTGGACCGGCGGCACGCATGTCGCGCCTGTGCGCATCGAGGGTCGAACCCAGGTTGGCAACTCCTGGTCATCGCTCCTGGCGGGCGTCTTCTACCGGCTCGATAGAGACGGCGTCGTCAGCACATCCGGCCCGGTCACGGTCGGAGCCCTCGCACGCTACGTGCGGGTCTCCCCCGATCCGCGCGCCGGCGTCCTGGACCCGATGCGAACGCGGCTCGTCGTGAGGGCGCACCTCGCCAGCCTGGTGTTCGCGGCACAGGGCCAGGCGCCGTACACGCTGCTCGCGGGTTCGGCCACGGCCCCCGCAGGTCCGTTGCCTGTGGGCACTCTGGTGCCAGCCCTCGACGATGAGCGCGCACGATTCGGCCGAGCGGCGCTGGGCACGTGGATTGAGGTCGCTGCCGCCGCGCGGCAAGCCGGGGCGGAGCGCCGACAGGCGATCTTCAGGCTGGTGCTGCTGTGGAGCGTGCTCGTCGGCGGCGTGACCGGCCTGGCGTTCATGGTCTGGCGCCTCGCGCGCGGAACGACACCAGGGACACGCGGCTGACCGACTTGCGGCCGTTCGGATCGCCCGCATCCTCGACTCGAGTCTGCGCCACTGCATTCGCGTCACTTGTCCTACGCGCAGGCCGGCGGCGGATACTTCCGCATCGTGTAGGTCACGCCTTCCTTCTCCTTCCACCGCGGCGCGTTCCTGGTTGTCGGGGCCCGGTCACGATCACGTGAAGACCGTGGCTCGGGGCGTTGGACGGCATTTGGACGACGCACATGCGGTTTCGGCCGGGCTCTTCATCGCGCCGCGCCTGGTGCGATTCTGAGAGGACGGCTCCGGCCTCGAACTGGGACAGCTCATCCTTGGCGTGATCGGACCGGCTCTGCGGATCCCTCGAGATGTCGGACGTTCCGGCCCCATCCACCCGGCGGCGCGCGCCAGGCCGCTGGTCCGTGTTTTGCTGGCCGAGTCAGCGGGCTATCACCATCTTGGAGCACATCGAATGGGTTGCCGTTCGCAGGGAATCACTGTGCCAGTTCGCCGTTTGTCCGTCGAACGCGTCGCGGTCTCGGTTCGCATGCAGGCACTCGCAACGGCCGCGGCGCTCGTCGTGGCCGTCACCGGTGGAAGCACGGCCGCCTGCGTCGCGACGCAGCCCGCCACTGATACGAGCACTCCGGTCTCACCCAGCGGTTCGTCATCTCCTCCGTCTGGTACGTCAGCTGGACCGCTCGCCTACAACCCGGACATGGTACCGATCTTCGCGTCCGACTGTGTCCCGTGCCACACGGGCTCGCGGCCACTCGGCGGCTACTCGATGGCCAACTACACGGCGGTCATGCGGGACGTGACGCCGGGCAGCGCCCGGTCGGTGCTCGTCACCAAGACGCAGTCGGGCGGAAGCATGTATCGCTACTTCAGCGTGGACCGCGCGGGCCGCGCCGACATGGTGAGGCGCTGGGTTGTGGACGACCAGGCCGCGGCGACGCGGTGACCGGAGGTCTCAGGATGAAACGACTGGTGGGTGGCCGCGCGATCGCGGCCATGACAATCACAATCGCTTTCCTCGCGTCGCCGGGTCGGGTCGCCGCCGCGGCGCCACAATCCGGGGCCCCAGGGCAGCCGGCGCCGGCTGTTCGCCTGTCCTCGGCAGACGGCTCGGTCCTTTCGCTGGCCGACCTGAAGGGGCGGGTCGTGCTCGTGGACTTCTGGGCGAGCTGGTGCGCCCCATGCCGCCGCTCGTTTCCCGCGCTCGATCGCCTCTACGTGAACCTCAAGTCACGCGGCTTCGAGGTGATTGCGGTGAACCTCGACGAGCGGCGACAGGACGCGGTCGACTTCCTCGTCGCGCGGCCTCACGAGACCACCGTCGTCTTCGATCCCGAGGGGGCAAGCGCGCGGGCGTTCGGTCTCGCCGGCATGCCGACATCATTCCTGATCGATCGAGAAGGACGCATCCGGTTCGTACACGTCGGATACACGGACAAGGTGCTCGACGCCTACCGGCGCGAGATCGAGCAGTTGCTGACCGAACCGTCGGCGGAGGGGAACAGATGACCGGGAAGCCGCGTGTTGGACTGCTCATCGCCGGAGCGCTGCTGCTTGCGGCGCTGACGGGCGGTTGCGCGACCGTCCAGCCATGGCAGCGCGGAAGACTCGCGGACCCCTGCATGGTGTTCGATTACGACGGGGGCCAGGCCGACTTTGCCAGCCACTGGCAGACCGCGCGCGAAGGCTCCGCCGGCGGATTTGGGGTCCAGGGAGGAGGCTGCGGGTGCAAGTAGGCTGGTCCTCGAGGGCGGCGGCCGTCGTAGCCGGTGGCCTGGCGGCGAGCGTGGTCCTCGCGTCGGCGGCGATCCGCGCCGAGAGCGTGCTCAACCTGCAGTTCCACACGTTCCAGGACAGCCGCGGGGTGACCGTGCTCGAGCCGATTGTCGATCTCGACAAGGACTTCACCGATCGCTCGGGTCTCAAGGTGAAGTTCGGGGTCGACGCGATCACGGCGGCGTCCGACTCCTGCGCCCGGTGCCACCCGGACGGCCACAGCAGCGGCAGGACGTTCGTCAACTTCGACTACCGGCGCAAGTTCGGCGCGTTCAAGGTGGATGTGGGTGGCGAGATCAGCCGGGAGAACTTCTACGCGGCCGACACCGCCCTGGTGTCGGTTTCGCGCGATCTGAACAAGGGCAATACGACGATCGCCGGTGGCTATTCCTTCTCGTTGAACCGGCCGCAACTGCATCCGACGCAGACCGTCGAGAACCAGTACGCCCATGACCTGTTCGCATCTCTCACCCAGACGCTGACACGGGGAACGATCGTACAGCTCGCCTATGACTACAACCGGATCAGCGGGTTCCAGAGCAACCCCTTCCTGCGGACGAGCGTGGACAACCTGATGGTCGTCGGCAACGCCCCAGACCTCCGGACCCGCCAGGCGATCGTGGTGCGGTTGCGGCAGGCGTTGCCGGCGGCGACGTACCTCGAGACCGACTACCGGCGGTACACCGACAGTTGGTCGGTGCACTCGAACACGGTCTCAGTCGGACTCGAACACTACTTCAGACCGACGCTGCTCGTCGGCTTCACCTACCGGTGGTACGACCAGACGGCAGCCTTCTTCTACCAGCCCTTCTACCTCGGCAGCCCTGAGTTCTACACCGGAGACTTCCGGCTGGCGCCGTTCAACGCGGGTACCTACAGCGGGCACGTGCTCTACACCCCGGCGAACCGGCTGTTCGATCTCCTGCCCGACAAGACCGCGCTGGACCTGCGGTACGACCGGTACCTCGCGAGCACAGGGTTCCAGGCAGCCATGTTCTCGTTCGGCCTGCGCGTGCCGTTCTGAGGGGGAAGTGGAGTCGGACCCTGTGTCGAAGCTGCAGCACGTGAAGCATCGCCTGGCCGTTGTCCTGGTCCTGTTGTGCCTGGGCGGGTTCGTTGGCCTCTCCGCTCAGCCCGCCTGGCAGGGCAGCGACATCTCGCGCGACTTCCGGTACCTGATGGGCACGTCGGTCGAAGTCCGTGTCTTCGGCGGCGACGCCTCGTCGCGCCAATCCGCCGCCGCCGAGGCGTTCGGAGCGATGGCCGAGGTCGATCGGCTGATGAGCAACTGGCGCGCCGACAGCGAGATCACCGCCGCCAACCGCGACGCGCGCGACTTCGCGGTGCGGTTGAGCGATCCGCTCTTCACCGTCATCCAGGCAGGTCAGATGGTGGCCGATCGGAGCGGCGGCGCCTTCGACATGACCGTCGGGCCGCTGATGAAACTATGGGGCTTCCGGCCGCGAAACCCGCACCTGCCAACGGCCGAGGAACTCGCGCCGGTTCGCGGGCTGGTGAACTTCCGGAATGTCCAACTCGACGAGGCGTCGCACACGATGCGCTTCGTGAGGCCCGACGTCGAGGTCGATCTTGGCGGGATTGCCAAGGGATTTGCCGTCGAAGTCGCGGCTGGCGCCCTGCGCCGGCGCGGCCTGGGAGGCTTCATCGACGCGGGGGGCAACCAGTACATGCTCGGCAAGCCGCCCGGCAAGCCGGCGTGGACGGTTGGGATCCGTGACCCGGACCACGCCGACGGCCTGCTCGGCACGCTCGTCCTGCCCGAGGGTTCCGTCTCGACGTCCGCACAATACGCGAACTTCCTGACCATCGCGGGCCGGCGCTACGGCCACATCCTCGACCCGAGGACGATGATGCCAAGCGATGCGTCGCTGGCGGTGACCCTCTACTCTCCAGATGGGACGCTCGCGGACGCGGTGTCGAAGGCGGCGTTCAACCTCGGCCCGTCGCGGGGCGTCGCCCTGATTGAGTCGTTCCCCCAGATGCTCGGCGCGATCGCGTACCGTCGGTCCGACGGGGCGGTTGGCCTGGCGATGACCAGCCGGACCAGGGCGGTGTTCCACCCGGTTGCCCCACGGTAGGGGTACAGGGTGGACGACAGGCAGCACCTCACTTCGTGTTGAAGACGAACGTCATCCGCTGGCCCTTCCGCAGGACGGTCACCTTCGCCTGAGGCATGTTCTGGATCTGTCCGAGGATCCGCATGACAGTCGCCATGCCGTCCAGCGGTTGGCCATTCACCTCCAGGACGACATCGCCGTCTCGGAGTCCCATCTGTTCGACCGCACCGCCTTGCCTGACCTGGCCGATTTCGTACCCGTCGATCGATCGACGCCCGTTCGCTGTTTCTCGATAGCGGGGCACCGCCACCGCCGAAGCCAGGAGATCGGGGAGATTCGCCAGGTAGAGATCGACCGAGGCTTTCGGAAGCTCGATGGCTACGATGTCCGACGCTGCGGCAGGCGCAGGGACGGCAGGTGGTGGTGGCAGCGCGCCAGTCGAAGGCTTCGCCGGCGAGAAGGTCAGGACTTCCACACGCTTCGTCAGGAGATTGGTGATGATGACGCCGTCGTCGCGAATCTCCTGGATTGCCGCGAGATCGCAGACGTTCTGTCCGGCGAAGAACATCCCTCGCCTCTCCACGGGCCCAGTGCAGAGGATGAGGCACGCGGACTTGGACGGTGTCTCCTTGTCCACCATCAAACCGGTCAGATGGAGCGGGAGTGCCGAGGGAGGATTGGCCTGTCGAGGTGGCTCTGAGAGGCCGGCCATCAGCAGCCCGACCGTCCACACGACGAGAACCCCCCCGAGGCCCGTCGTCATGCTCATTGATCATCCCCCTCGTCAGCCGCCTTCGCCTCGCTACTGCGCCGGCACGATCCGATAAACGCCGTAGCTGTCGTCGACGAAGACCGGCGCCAACCCGGCGCACACGGTCTGGCTGACGCGCCGGTCGAGAACGACGTGCGAGATCCGGTAGTGCGCGGTGATGAACTCGAGCGCGGTACAGTCGTTCTGGCCCGCGTAGAACCGTTGGGCAAGATGCAATCGGCGATCCCACTCGATCACCTCGACATCTTTGTACGGGTGCGACTTGTAGTCGACGAAGGCCGGAGCGCCTCCATACGTTCGGAATCGTTGGAGATCTGGCGGAATCAGGTAGAGGTCGCCCTTCGCCCTCGTCCGTTCGACATATCTCAGGACGGGAACGCTGTCGGGCCTGAGTTCCTGGACGAAGTCCGCGTAGATCGGCGCCGGTGCCACCCAGCGCACGACTCGTTCGAGCGGACCGTAGTCGTAGTGCAGGGCGAACTCGGAGGTCATGCGAACGATTCCAGTCGTGACGCCAAGAAAGACGTTGACGACTGCCACCGCCACGACCACCTTGCGTGCGGCACCGCGATCGAGTGACCAGCGTTCGAACAACCAACCGACGCCGCGCGAGGCGATGATGGCCGTCGAAACAGGAACCACGAGCACCGAGGTCCGCCACGGGAAGATCAGCCCGAGTGTCTGGTTCCCGGTGAGCACCTGAACGGCGGTGAGCAGCACACCAACTGCCGTGGGAACGGCCAGAACCACCAGCAGCGCCGTGCGGCGAGCGAGAATCATCGCCACGATGACCAAGCCGAGCTGCGCGACGCATGTCGCGCCAAGCCAGCGGCTCGGAACGGCCTCGAACGGCAGATGGTCCGAGAGGATTCGAAACGCCTGCACGGACGCCTCGGGCGATGTGGGGCCGAAGTTGCGCAGGGTGTACCACAGCATCGGCGTCACGATGGCTGCCGCCAGAACCGACATGATCACGGCGCGCCGCCATTGCCGCGATTGCCAGGCTGTCAGGGCGACAAAAGCGGCCACCAGCGATCCCGATGTCAGAGCGTAGCTGAAGTGCACGTCGGCGACGACGGCTGCGAGCACGGCCGCGGCGATGGGCCGGCCCCGAATGAACAGCAGTACCGCGAGCGGCAACAGCATACCGAACGAGCTGGCCTGGAATGCTCCGTGACCGAAGATCTCCTGCCCGGCAACACCCCAGTGGGTCATCTGCCACCAGCCGATGTGTGCCTTGTCGAAGAGGACGAGATAGGCGAAGACCTCGTTGTGCAGCAACGTCAAGAGCGAGAACACTACGACCTGCTCGGTTCGCGAACGGCCGTCGCGCATGCCGGTGGCGCCCACGCGCAGCACGGCCAGGATGTACGCACCGAACAGGAGGTAGTAGCAGAGGTAGAAGAGGTTGTCCGAGAGATACCGGTGCGTGAAGGCGACGACCGCGCTGAAGACCGGGAAGGGATCGGCGGTCGTCACCTGCCAGTCGTCGCTCAGGAATCCGACACCAGCGTCGGCGAGCCCCTTGAGAAAGTGATGATTCTGGTTCGAGCTGTAGAGGGGGCGCATCGTGTAGGCGGTGCCGAAGATCGCCGACACCACCAGAAACCACGCCACGGTTCGGACGTGCCGCCGAAACGCGGAACCGCCGGACGCGGGCTCACCGGAGTGCAGGAGAGGCGACGCGGGTGGGTTCATTCCCATACGAGGCTGCGCACTCGGCTAGCTGGTTCTCTCGAACACGAGCTTCAAGTACGATCGGAGTTCCATCTCCCAACCGAGCGGGACAATCGGCGGCGTCTGAGGGTCGTCGCGAACGTTGCCGGGAAGCTCGGCCCACAGGAGGAATTCGCCGTCGTCGGCGCCGGGGTTGATGATCCTGAAACGGAGTTCGAACACGTCCGACACGTTGCGGACCAGGCTGGAGATCGCGGCCCCGCGAGCCCGGCCGGGTTTGCGCGAGCACGATGCCAGTTCGAGGTACCGAACGCTCCCGTTGTGGCTGAATGTCAAACGGGTCGCAGGGGCCGGCAACGGTCGGTCACGATGGATGGCGGCCGACCGCAGACTCGCCTGCACGGCGCCGAGGAACGCGAGAGATGGCAGCGGCTTCTGCAAGCTGCCCGTCTTGCCCTCAACGTAGCGGGGCGACGTCGATTCCAGCTGCCGAAGGACAGCCTCCCAGAATTCTCCGGGATTGGCGAGAGGCCTGTCGGTGGAGACCTGGAAGACGGCGGCCTTCATCTCGAGCGCGGACGAGAAGCCATCGATCGCTTCGTAGACGTGTGACGGCGGTTGCTCGGCGGACCTGCGCGCCTCGGCCAGGGTCTTCTCGGGCCAGGTCGTCATCGCGCCGAAATAGGCCGTCCAGGCGGTGCCGGCCGGCGTCAGGCGGACGGCTTCGCGGAAAAACCCGCGACGATCGATCCCGCGGGCGCGTTCTGGGCGCGACGTCGAAAAGAACTCGAACGCGCGCACGAGGTCTCCGCCCTCTCCCCCACAGTCACGATAGGAAGCTACGGCCATCCCGACATCGGTCCGTGACAAGAGGTCGAGCGAGGTGAACCCCAACGGAAGGAGAATGTGCGCGTCCACGCGATACCCGACCCGGAGTCCTCGCACGTGTGGCGTGGCCGGATCGAACACGCCGGATGCGCGCGACTCGATCCAGGTCGATGGGGCCTTGGCACCATCGGTTGCCGGATGATGCCCGGCCGCCGAAAGGCCGGCGGCAATGGCGACGAGGTGTGCCAGGACGATCGCAACAGGGGCTCGGCGGAGTGTCATGCGCGGGAATAGCACTTCTTTTCGGCAGTCGAGTCATCGTAGCACAGCACCGATCCGAGCCCGTGCCCGGAGCCGGCAAATTTCCGCATCGGAACGCGGGCCGAGGGAGCGATTCGAGCAGCGTAAAGCGGCCAGCGGGTGCAGCGGGGCGTGGTATAGTAACCGGCCTCGCCGCACGTCACTCACGAGGGGTGTCACCCGATGAGCTCGTCGATTGCGGACCTGTCATTCGTCTGGCCAGCGTCACGTCTCGGCGGCGTCGCGGGCCTCGCTGCGGCCTCCGGTTGCGGCACGATTCTCGACTGCCGGACCGACGACCTCCACGCGCTCGCGCCGGCCCTACGGGGCGCCGGCATCTCCGATGTGCTCCTGGATCTGCGCCAGTGGACCGCTTCCGCGGCCGCATCCACCCTGCACGACGCGGGCGTCCGGAACGCGTGGGTCGACTGCGGCCCGTTGACGAGTGCCGACGATCGCAGCCGTGTGGCCGCGCAATTCACCGACTCCGGGAGCGACGTGGCTGTCGTGCCGGTTGTCTGCGATCTCGCCCTGCTCGATTGTCTGTTCGCCGAGCGAGCCTGGCCCGTTCTGGCGCTGAAAGGAAATGAGGCGTCCGGATTCGTCAGCGGCGAGGCGGCTCACGTCCTGCTCGCGATCGCCGGGCGCGCGCGGCGGATCAACCAGCGCGACACGCGTCTGGTGATTTGGGGCGGCCTCGCCACCCCGGACGCAACGGCGGCCTTTCTCTCCACAGGGGCCCAGGGCGTCGTGTTCGAGAGCGTCCACTGGCTGACCGATGCCATGGAACTCGAGCCGCGGCTCCAACACTCACTGAGGAGCCTTCGCGCCGACTCCACGCGCGTCGTCGGTGCGAACGTCGGACTCCATTGCCGGCTCTTCGACAAAGGGAACTCCCGGGCCGTGCGTGCCCTGGTCCAGTCGATCGAGGGCGGCGCAGACGCGGCGCCGAACGACGCTCGGACCGCGCTGATCCAGCGGATCACCAGCGCCTCGATCTCTCCGCTCGTCTCGACGCTCGGAGCCGACGAACTCGTCCCGCTGGGCCCCGAGGCCGCGTTCGCAGGAGCGTTCGTGGAACGCTTCGGAAGTGCCGCGGGCGATGCCCTCACGCGGTTCCGCGATCAGGTGATGGCGCTCTGTTCGACGGCCAGCGGGCGAATCATCGCCCTGTCGGACGGTCCCGTCACCCGCGAGTGGGGCACGACGTATCCGATCGTCCAGGGCGCGATGTCGTGGATCACGGACCAGCCGGATTTCGCGCGACAGCTGGCCGACGCGGGCGCGCTGCCCACGATCGCGTTGGGGATGCGTTCGCGAAGCGACCTCGAACGCGACTTTGCGCAGTTGGCGGCGACGCTGGGCGATCGGCCCTATGCGGTGAACCTGATCGTCCTTCCCGAGAATCCCGTCCGCGACGAGCAGTTCGCCTGGATCGAGGCCACGCGTCCGCCGTTTGTCGTCATCGCCGCCGGCGACCCGTCGTTCGCGAGGCGGCTCGGAGAGAAGGGACTGAAGGTCCTGTACGTGGCGTCGGACGAAGGCCTCCTGCGCGTCGCGCTCGAGGCGGGTGTTCGGTACGTGATCCTCGAAGGCAACGAGGCGGGCGGCCACGTCGGCCCGCAGTCACTGACCACCGTCGCCCAGACGATGCACGAGTTGAAGCGCCGCCAGCCGGCGCTGTTCGATGGCGCGCGACTGGTGATGGCCGGGGGCATCTTCGACGGCCCGAGCGCGCACCGCGCGATCCTGCTCGGAGCCGACGCGCTGCAACTCGGCACGGCCTACCTGGCGACGGAAGAGATCGTTGCCACTGGGGCGTTGTCGTACCTGTATCAGCAGCAGGTGTGCGAGGCGCGGCCGGGCGACACGATGGTGCTGGGCGAGCCGCTGGGCCTGCGCATCAGGTCGCTGCGCTCCCCGAAGACCGAGCGCCTTGCGCACCTCGAACGCCACATGGGCGAGTCGGCGGCCGACGAGCGCGAGTTGCGCCGCGGCGTCGAAGCCGAGGCGACCGGCACGCTTCTGATCGCCGCACGGGGCGTCCGCTCGCCCGGTGGGCAGAAACTCGACGAACAGGTGTGCCGCGACGAAGGCCAGTTCATGAGCGGGGCCGCCGCCGGCTGCATCGACGAGGTTCGGAGCCTCGCCGCCCTGCACCGCGACATCATGGCCGCCCCACCGGAGAACCGCCAGGCGCTGGCGGCGCCTCCAGTTGCTCACGTTGGCCGGGACCGCAGCGTCGCGACCGCGCCACGGCGTGGCGAACGAATCGCTATTACCGCCATGGCGATGGCCAACTCGCTCGGCAACAGCCTCGACGACATCTGGGCCGGCGTCGTCGAGGGCCGCAGCGGCGTGTCCTCGATCCCGACCTGCAAGTGGGATCACGGATCGATCTACGACCCGCGTCCGGGCACGCCAGGCAAGACCTACAGCAATGTCGCGGCGTTTCTCGACTTGAACATCGACCGAAAGGACATCGGCATCCCGCCGCAGGATTTCCGGACGATGGCGAAGTCCACGCGGCTGACGCTGTGGCTCGCCCGCCAGGTGGTGACGCGGGCGGCGCTGCTCGAGTCTGGCATCCCGCCGGAGCGGATCGGCGTGATGATTGCCCAGAACTCGGGCGAGGCCGCCAGCACGCTTGCGGATCTCACGATCACCATGTCCGCCCCGCTGCTGGCGCGAACGGTGGCGGAGACGCTGGGCCTGACGGCAGAGCAGACGGCGGAGGTGGAGAGGCGGCTGTGCGCCGACCGTCTGTCGGTTGACGACACGACGCTGCTTGGCCGCCTCAACTGCACGGCGGGTGGCTTCGTCTGCAACCAGTACGGCTTCATGGGGCCGAGCTACGCGGTCACGGCGGCGTGCTCGACGAGCCTCGTGGCGCTCTACAACGCCGTGCACCTGATCCGCGCGGGCGCCATCGACGCCGCGCTGGTTGGCGGTGGGGAGGAGTGGCTCCTCCCGGCGCACTTCATCGAGTTCGCGGCCGTCGGCGCGCTGGCCGGCATCTCCGGGCGGGAGCGGCCCATCTCGAAGGCCAGCCGGCCGTTCGATCTCGAGCGCGACGGGATGGTCCTCGGCGAGGGCGGCGTGATGATCGTGGTGGAGCGCGAGTCCGTGGCGCGCCGCCGCGGGGCACGGATCCACGCATTCGTCACTGGAGTGGGCGCCAGCAACAACAACCACGGCATGGTGGAATCGTCGGCGGCCACCCAGCAGATCGCGATCCGCAACGCCTACGCCGACGCGGCCTACGCTCCCGACACCGTCGACCTCGTCGAGTGTCACGCCACCAGCACGGCACAAGGCGACGTGGAGGAGGTCCGCGCGCTCAAGTCGTTCTTCCCGTCCGGCCGACGGACGGCGCTGGCGTCGTTCAAGTCACAGATTGGCCATACCCTTGGCGCGTCCGGCTTGACCAGCCTGGTCCGCGGCGTGCTCGCGATGGAGCGGCGCACACTGCCGCCGTCGTTGAACTACGAGACGCCCGACCCGGCGATCGATCTCGAGGGCTGGGGGTTCGACGTGTCGGGCGAGGCGCGGGCCTGGCCCGAGTCGACGGATCGTCCGCGCCGATTCGAGGTGAACGCCTTCGGGTTCGGCGGCAGCAACTACGTCACCTTGCTCGAGGAGAGCGCGGAGGACCGCGGAGTCGTGTTCGTGTCGGGGCACGACGACGAGGGACAGGCGCTGCTGCCGGCGGACGTGAGTCGTCACGACCTTTGCGGCGTCCTCCTCGTCAACGCCGAGTCCCCGGACATCACACTGCGGGCCGCGATCGCGGATCCGGATCCAGCGGCGCGCGAACAGGCGCTCTCACGGCTGCGGCGTCCGGTCGAGCCTGCGCCTCCAGAGAGGCTGTTCGTCATCGCGCGCCAGGGGCTGTACGCGGCGGACGCGGCGGCGGCGCACGCGCCCCTCGCGTTCATCTACCCCGGTCAGGGTTGTCAGTACGTCGGCATGGGCCGCGAACTGGCCTCGACATTCCCCGTCGTCCGCGAGGCACTCGAGCGAATGGCGGCCGTGGCCGACTTCGACCTGCTCGACCTGCTCTACAACGCCGGCGACGAGATGCTCCGCAACACGCGGTGGCAGCAGCCCGCGCTCTTCGCGCTCCAATTCGCCTTGACGGAGTTCTTCCGCTCGTGCGGCGTCGAGCCGGCGGCCGTGGCTGGCCACAGCCTCGGCGAGACCACGGCTCTGGCGATGGGAGGGGCCATTTCCTGGGAGGATGGCTTCCGCCTGGTCAACAAGCGCGGCGAGTGCATGGAGAGGCTCTCGAATTCGGGCATCGACGGCGGGAGCATGATCGCCACCGACGTACCGCTGGCGAAGCTCCAGGAGAAGCTGGCCGCCCGGCGAAGCGTTGTCGTCAGCAACGACAACTCCCCGCGGCAGATCGTGCTCGGAGGCGACACGGACGAGATCGCCGACCTTCAGCAGGAACTCGAGCGCGAGGGGTCATGGGTCCGGCGGCTGCGTGTGAGCATGGCGTTCCACACGCCCCGGTCAAGGGTGCTCGTCGACGAGATCGAGCCGTTCCTGAACACCCTCGAGATTCGGCCGCCCCGCCTGCCCGTGCTCGTCAACTCCACGAACGGGGTGTATCCGGACGACCCCGCGCAGATCCGCGCCATCATCAGCGCACATCTGGTCTCCGGCGTCCGGTGGCGCGAGAACGTCGAGCGCCTGGGCAGCGAGTTCGGCATTCGGGTGTTCCTCGAACTCGGTCCCAAGGACGTGCTGTCGAACCTGGTGGGCGACACGCTGCCGCACGCGCTCACGATTCCGACCGCCCTTCCCAACGCCGAAGTCGCGACGTGCCGATCCGCGCTGGCGCGCGTGGCGGCCCTCGGGCACGTTCGGTCGGCGGTGACACCGCTCCGCCTCGTGGTCCGGCACGATGCGGCACCGGCCGCGGGAACGGCTGGCGACGGCGAGAGGGAACGCGGTGGTGGCGACGGGAGAGGGCGGAGTGGTGGCGACGGGAAAGGGCGCGGTGGTGGCGACGGAAGAGGGCAGAGTGGCGGCGACGGGAGAGGGCAGAGTGGCGCGGGCGTCCCGCCCGCGGTGTCGGCACGAACTGGCGGCTCGCACGCTGCTGAGGATCGGCCCATCGTTCCTCCCGAGTCGCCGTTTGTCGAGGATGTGATCGGCCTCATCATGGAGGCCACCGGTTACGAACGGCACGAGATCTCGCCGGACATGGATATCCGGCAGGACCTGTCGATCAGGTCCAGCCGGCTTCCGGTCATCATGGATGCCGCCGAGCGCAGGTTCGGTATCAGGATTCGCCTCGAAGAACTCATCGAGGTCCGCACGGTCGGCGACCTGGCCGCCAGTCTCCAGAAGATGGTGGATCGGGGCGGCGAACCGGGAGCGGCCCCGTCAGAGCCGCTGGTGATTGACCCGCTGCGCGGCAAGCAGGGACGGCCGACCGATGAGGACGCGGCGTTCCCGCCGCGGCTGCCGCTTCGACGGTATGTCTGGGCAGACACACCGCTGACACTCGCGACGCCTTCGCCGGTCACGCTGGCGAAGGGCGCCCGCGTCGTGATTCTCAGCTGGAACGCCCCGTCGGCGCTGGCGCCGCAGATCGGCGCGTGGTTCTCCAAGCGGTACCGCGCGCAGACCGACGAGGTGGTGCTGGCATCCGGCTCGCTCCTCTCCCTCTCGCCCGAAGATGTCGAAGCCGAGGTCGCCCGCAGGATCCCGGCTCTTGGATCCGCCGCGGGGCTCGTGGTCCTGCTCGACGGGCTGGCCACGCTTGCGGCCGACGGTTCGGACGTCGCACCAGTTCTCACCGCGACCTTCGCGGCGCTCAAGGCACTGCTCCGCTCGGCCGACCGGGAGTTCTGCATCGTGATCGACGGGGGCCAGTTGGGCGCGGGCGCGGCCGCCAGTGAGGGCACGCTCGGTGTCCTGTTGTCCGCCGCCCACGAATACTCGTCGGCCGTGTTCCGGCACGCGACCGTCGAACCAACGGCAGACATTCCCGCTGTCCTCGAACGGTGTCTGGACACGAGCCTTCCGCTCGTTCAGCTCCGATTTCGACGCGATGAGGTGCTGACACAGGAGGCTCGGCCGGAGCCGCTGCACGCTGGCTCGGCGGAACGATTCCCAATCCGCCGTGGTGACGTCGTTCTCGTGACCGGCGGCGCTCGGGGCATTACCGGTCACCTCGCTGCGGCACTGGCGCCGTTCGGACCACGCCTGGTCCTGCTGGGCCGGACGCCACTCGATCCTTCGGTCGACCACCGGACGTTGCTTGGCGGTGGCGGCGCGCCAGAGGAAGTTGCCAGGCGCCACGTCGACCGCATCCGGCCAGACGCGGCGGAGGAGCAACGGGCGCGAGCCGCGGCGCAACTGGTCACGGAATTCGACATTGTCCGGACGCTGGACACGCTGGCCAATGCCGGACTCGTTGCGGAGTATTGGTCGTGCGATGTGAGCCGCCCTGCTGACGTTGAGGCCGTCGTTGGACGAGCCGTTCAACGCTTTGGGCGCATCGACGGGATCGTGCACGGGGCCGGTGTCCTCCGCGACGCGCTGTTGGACTACATGACCGTCGCGGACTTCGCCGCGGTTGTGGCCGTCAAGGTCGGCGGCCTCGCGCGTCTGTTCCAGGCGGCGCAGCCACACGGACTGCGGTTCGTCGTTGGCCTGTCGTCGCTGGCGGCCGTTACCGGCAACGCGGGACAGGCGAACTACGCCGCCGCGAGCCGGGCCATGGCCGGGCTAATCCGCGCGTGGTCTGGCGATGGCAGCCACCTTCGCGGCCAGACGCTCTGGTTGCCCCCAATCAAGGGACTGGGAATGGCGTCGGGTCGCGAGATCCGCGAACTGCTCGAGCGGAGGGGACTGGGAGACGCCTACGCCGGCGTCGACGAGGTGGGAACGGCGTTCGCGCACGAACTCGTCCTCGCCCAGGGAGCCCACAGCGACGCCATCCTGGTGCGGATGCACCCGCCGGTTCGGACCGTGCGGTTCCAGGCCGACGCGCCGGCGGCCGATTCGGCCGCGACCGCCCCGGCGCCCGTCGAGTTCGATTCCGGGGAGTTCCCGCTCCTCGACCGCGTCGAGGTGCTCGACCGGACCCACGGCCTCCTGGTGGCCCGACGAACCTTCACGGCCGAGCGCGACGTGTGGCTCCAGGATCACCGACCGTTCAAGGAACTCGAGCAGCCGATCGTGTCGGCCATCATGCTCGTCGAGGCGGCGCTCGAGGCGGCACGCCTCCTCTACCCCCACCTGGACGTACTCGACGCAAGTGACGTGGACTTCCTCGAGATGCTGGCGTGTCGCCCGGGAGTTCCACTTGCTGCCGACCTGGTGTGCCGAAGCTCGCGCGGCGACCAGGGCAGCGTCGTGTGCGACGTGGCCCTGACGGCAGTCGACGACCCGACGCAGCCACCCCGGGCGGACCACGCCTTCAGGAGCTTTGGCTGCCGCGTTCGACTCGGGGCCGGCACCTGGCGAGCGCGCGCAGAGGCGCCATGGCTGGCACCGGGAACTTGCGACACGGAAGCCAAGGACCGCCGCGCGCTGCTGGGCAAGTACGAGACCAAGACCGGTCTCACGGGTCGGTACCGGGTCCTTCACGGATTCGATGGCACCGCTCCCGGTCTCACGGCCGGCCACACGCTCTATGCCGAGGAGGCGGACTTCGCCGGGCGGCGTGACAACCGCTACCAGTATTCGCCCTACCTGCTCGAGGCGATGCTGCAGGCCGCGCACTTCTACCCGCACATGCGCGACGAGAGCGACGAGCGCAAGGCCCTTCCCATGCGCATCGGACGGCTGAGGATCGGGCGCCGCGCGGTCGCTGGCGAGAATATCCGCGTCGAAGGCCGCTGCACCGCCGACACCGAGGCCGGGATGCTCTGGGACCTGCGTGCCGTGGACCGGTCCGGCGAGGTGGTGCTCGAGGTGTCCGAGTTCCTCGCCAGGTGGTACACGTCGTGAGTGGCGCGTGCCCGCCGTGACGGCCGGAGAACCCGTCGGAACGGTCGAGGAAGTTCGGCTGGACGGGGTTCGCGTGCTCGTCACGTCGGAGCCCCGAGGCGCACACGTTCACCAGGTCTTGCTCGCGCGCCTTCTGCAAGGTCTGCTCGGCGACGATTCGACGGCCGCAGACGAGGATGGGCTCACGGGACTGACGCTCGATCACGACCGATTGGGCCGGCCGACGCTGGTTCAGCGGCGAACTGGCGCGGAAGCGAATGTTGGCATCTCGTTCAGCCATGGCCTGCCGCGCTCCTGGGCGGCGGCGGCGCGCGGATACCGGGTCGGCATCGACGCGGCGGAGGAGGTTGACTTCACCGAGGCCTACCCGTATCGTCGTGTCTTCACCGACCTGGAGTTGGAGAGGGTGTTGTCGCTCCACGGCGGCCGGTTGCCGTCGGCCGCGGCGTACCTGTGGGCCACCAAGGAGGCGGCGGTGAAGGCGCTCGGGCACGGCTTCCACTCGCTCGACTACAGGGAGGTCGAGGTCATCGCGCGCATCCCGGGCGGCGCCCTGCTGTCGGCCGTCTCGGTGCGGGGGCTGCTTGTCACCGCGTGGGCGCGCCGCGAACGATCGACCTGGCTTGCGGTCGCGGTTGCCGGCCCGGTGGTTCCGCAGAGCATCTGACGATGCCACGTACCGAAATCAGGCCCGTTGGCACGGCCGCCGAGCTGAAGGCCTTCATCAACCTCGCCTGGGATCTGTACGCCGGCGACCCACTCTGGGTGCCGCCGATCAAGTCGGAGATCGCGGCGCTGCTCACGCCCGGGCGGCATCCCTTCTGGCGCTTCTCGCGGCGCGAACTCTTCCTGGCGTGGCGAGGCGGGCGGCCCATCGGTCGCATCGCCGCCATCGTGGACGAGAACCATAATCGTCAGCACAACGAGCGGATGGGAATCTGGGGCTTCTTCGAGTGTCCGAACGACCTCGAGACGGCCGCCGCGCTCTTCAGGGCCGCCGAGCAGTGGCTCACCGCCGAGGGCGCGGCCTTCGCACGCGGTCCGCTCAACCCGTCGATGAACTACGAGATTGGCGCGCTGATCCAGGGCTTCGACTCGCCGCCCGCGCTGATGATGACCTACAACCCGCCCTTCTACGCGGACCTCGCGCACCTGTGCGGCTATCGCAAGGAGAAGGACCTGGTCTCGTACGTGGTCGGGCGCGACGTGCCGATGCCGCCGTGGGCCGTCGATCTCGCGAAGCGGATCGCCGACCGGGGAGAGTTCGCGATCATCACGGCGGACCGCCGCCATTTCACGTCGCAGTTGCACCTGCTGAACCAGATCTACAACGAGTGCTGGAGCAAGAACTGGGGCTTCGTGCCGATGACCGACGAGGAGATCGACGAGTCCGCGAAGCTCGCCAAGCACTTTGCGGACCTCGACCTTGCGTTCGGTGTCCGCCACGGTGACACCCCAGTCGGCGTGTGCCTGCTGCTGCCCGACCTCAATCCGCTGCTGCGGCGGTTCAACGGCAAGCTGGGCATTCGGGCGCTGGCCCAGTACTTCCGCTACCGTTCGGAAGTGACGGGGCTGCGCGGCCTCATCTTCGGGGTGAAGGAAGAGTACCGCCAGATGGGGCTCCCATTCTTCGTCCTGAACCACCTGCTCCACGTGCTCGAAGGCAAGCCTCAGTACCGCACGATCGAGCTGGGCTGGGATCTCGAGGACAACGACGCCATCAACTTCCTCTACGAGGAGGGAGGGCTTCGCGTTCAGAAGCGCTGGCGTCTCTTCCGCAAGGACTTGCGCGCGTAGGGTGCGCGAGCCAGGCGAGGCCACGACCCGATGAAGATCCTCCTGCTGAACCCCAGATGTCCGCAGACCTACTGGACGTTCGATCGTGTGCTGCGGATGACCGGCCGGAAGGCCACCGAGGCGCCCCTGAGCCTGATCACGGTGGCCGCGATCCTTCCGCAGACCTGGGATTACACCCTGGTCGACCTCGCGATCCGCACGGTCTCTGCCGAGGAATGGGCCGCGGCCGACGTCGTCATGATTTCGGGGATGGCTGTGCAGTCAACGGGGATGCTGACGGCCGTCGCTGAGGCGAAGACCCGCGGCAAACTCGTCGTCGTCGGCGGCCCCCTTGCGTTCCATGCGCCGGAAGAGTTCCTCCGCGCCGGCGCCGACATCGTCGTGAAGGGCGAACTGGAGCCGGTCGCGGCCGACCTGGTGGCGGCGATCGAGCGCCGAGATTCCGGCGTCGTCCTGCAGACTGTTGGCAGGGCCGACATGTGTACGTCACCGGTTCCCCGATTCGACCTGCTGCAGTTCGACGACTATCTGGACGTGGGTGTCCAGTTCTCGCGCGGATGTCCGTTCAGGTGCGAATTCTGCGACGTGACGACGATGTTCGGGCACGACTTCCGGACCAAGCCGCCGGCGCACATCCTCGAAGAACTGCAGGTCCTCTACGACATGGGGTGGCGTCGGCACGTGTTCTTCGTGGACGACAACCTGATCGGTCTGCCCGGGAGAGCGAAGGACCTGCTGCGTGCCCTGATTCCGTGGATGGAGCAACGCGGGTACCCGTTCGACTTCACCACACAGGTATCGGTCAACCTGGCCCGCGACGAGGAACTGCTGGACCTGATGGTCAGGGCGGGATTCACGCGCGTCTTCGTCGGAATCGAGAGCACCGACATCGAGTCGCTCAAGATGAGCGGGAAGCACCAGAACGTGATGATCGACCTCGACCATGCCTGTGATGTCATCACCAGGGCCGGCCTGCAGATCATCGCCGGATGCATCGTGGGATTCGATCACGAGAAGGCGGGAGCCGACGATCGGCTCATCGACTTCGCCATCCGAAACCAGATTCCGGAGATGTTCGTGACGCAGCTCCAGGTCGGGCCCGGCACGGACTTGTGGAAACGCCTGGAGAAGGAAGGGCGTCTGCTGCCGATGGCGTTCAGCGACGACATCGGGAGCCAGACCGGCGCCGTCAACTTCGTGCCCACGCGTCCCCCGGAGGAGATCGCGCGCGAGTTCGTGCGGATCTACGATGTGCTGTACGAACCGCGTGCCTTCATCGAGCGGACCTACCATCACTTCGCGAAGATGCGCCCCAGGCCCATCAAGAAGGGCTTCTTCATGCCCACCGTGGGCGAAGTGCGGGCCGTGGCCATCGCCGGGTTCAGGCAGCTCGTCCTGAGCCCCTGCCGCTGGACGTTCCTCAAGATGTTCGTGAAGGCGGTCGTAACGTTCCCGGGTCGCCTGCCGTACTACCTGACGTCCTGCGTGACGGCCGAACACTACTTCGAATACCGTCGGACGATCCGCCGACAGCAGAACGCCGTGGTGGGCCGGCACGGCGAGGCGGCACCGGACTGAGGTTCAGGGCCGAGGGTGCCCGATGAGATAGGTGAGATGGTGACCGACGCCGGTGCGCACCTTCCCGATGTCCCACGCGTAGTCCGGCGCGTCCACGCGGCTGACCAGCAGGCGAAGCGCATCGGGATCGTAGGTCCTGAGGCCCGACACGATACCGTCCCAGGGGATCAGGAGGACGGGGATCGGGAGGAGATAGACCCAGAAAAAGACCTTCAGGGTGAACGGGCGGATCGCCCACGGCGCCGTGAGCCAGCAGAACAGCGGCGAGAGCAGCGCAGAGACGTACCACACCACGCTGCGGTCCGTGTACTCGAAGGCACCGATACCCACGCGGTTGGTCGCGGCGTCCTGCAGGATCCGGCATGCCGCGTCTGGCTCGAAATGGTGGAACGCCGTGAAGATGGTCCGAAATGCGCCGTCAGCCGACGGCGCCGAGGCCGCGTCCACCGGTTCCTCGATGAACCGCACGTCACCATCCGAACTCCGGGCGGCGTTCCTGAAGACGTCGAGGTCCGGGTACTTGTCGCTCAGGACGACCCTCACTGGATACTGATGGTGCTCGGCGAGCAGGCGCTGGAGCCGGACGAGTTGACCGGCACCGCCGGAACACAGATCGAGAATCACCCTTGCGTCCGAGGCGCGAAGCGCATCGGCAAGTTGGGGGAGTATCGGCCGGAAGACGTCGAACACAACGGCGAAGAACCCGGTGCAGGCCGTGAGGATCTGCCGCCAGGTCTGCGGATACCACTCGAGGTCGTTGAACTCGAATCCCTGTCTCCGCATGAAGTCCCTCTGCCCTGTCCGTGCTCGGTGACCCTGTCTACTCGAAGACGTCCTCGAGCCGGCGCGGCCAATCGTCGTGCAGCAGGCGGGACAGCGCCCGGTCGGCAAGCCGGCGGCCGCCCGTCTGGCATCGGGCGCAGTAGTTCGCCTCGTTCTCGGCGTAGACAATCCGCTGCACCGGCGCGCCGCACGCGGGACACGGCCTGCCGAATCGCCCGTGCACGGCCATGGCATCGCGGAATGCGGTCACCTTCTCGGGGAAGCCGTCCTTCGTCTCGTCGCGAAGGCGCTGGATCCACTCCCGCAGCACGCGCCGGACCGCGAGATGGAGGCGCTCGACATCGCCGTCGGCGAGGTTGCGCGTCAACTGCATCGGCGACAGGCGGGCGGCGTGGAGGATCTCGTCCGAGTAGGCATTGCCGATCCCGCTGAACAGGCGCGGGTCGGTCAGCGCGCGCTTCAGCGTGTGGTTCTCCGCGCGAAGAGCCGTGCGAAAGCTGTCGAGCGACGTCTCGAACACGTCGAGGCCGCCCCGGTCCAATCCGCGCAAGGCGTCAGCGCCCCGGACGACGAACAGCGATGCCCGTCGCTTGCTGCCGGCCTCGGTCAGCGTCAGCGTCCCGGTGCTGAACTGGAACGCCACCAGACCCTTTCGTCCGCCCGCTCTCGTCCCCACTGGCTTCCAGTGGAGGCGCCCCGCAATCATCAGGTGGAGCACGAGGTGGAGGTCCGCCTCGAGCGAGATCACAATTCGCTTGCCCAGCAGCCTGATGCCGGTCACCGTGCGCCCATCGACCTGTTCGAGCGGTGGATCGACCGAGCGAAGGAGAAAGGGCGTATGGAGGCGGACGCTCTCCAGCCGGGCGCCGACGACGCGGCGTTCGAGCGCCTCGACATAAACGACGAGGTCAGGAAGCTCCGGCACGGCTCGATCCTACATCCATCGCGCAATCTGCGGCATACGACAGGCCCGCCCTACGCTCTCGATCCGACGATCCGTTGGTAGTCCTCGGGCGTGTCGATGTCGTCGAACGCGCCGGGGTCGTCGCACTCCACGTCAGCCGCCGCGTCGGCGTGGCGCGCGATGACGGGACGTGCGCCGAGTTCGAGGTCGGCCGCCAGCAGTTCAGGAAACAACATCGAACTGAACAGCACCGGGTGCCCGTGTCGACCCGCCCGCGCCGGCCGAACGATCGGCGATTGGATCTCGCGCCACACCTCCATGATCCGGCGCACGGTCTCGGCGCGGACGAGCGGTTGGTCCACCGGCATCACCAGCACAGCATCTGCACCGCGTGGCTCGAGCCACCGCAAGGCCGTGACGAGCGATGACAGCTGCCCGCGCGATGGGTCCTGGTTCTGGACGAGGTGGAGGCGCAAGCCGTCGGCTATTGCCGCGCCGCGAATCATGTCGGCGTGGTGTCCGATAACGGCCACTACCTCGTCCGTGCCGGCCGCATCGAACGTCGCGACGAGGCGCGCCAAGGCTGTCGTGCCATCAGGCATCGGCAGGAGCGCCTTCGCTCGTCCCATTCGCGACGACGCGCCCGCAGCGAGGATAACCGCGGCAATCACGGCTCCATTCTACCGTCCATTTCTTTCATCCTTCCTCGCTTTCCTCCTTCCTCCTTCCTCCTTCATCCTTCCTCCTTCATCCTTCATCCTTCAATGATAGAATCCCCCCATGCCTACTCTCGAGTTGAAGATTCCCTGCCAGCGGTGTGGGGAACAGATGGTATTGAGGGATCCGGCGCCTGGCGCGGCGTGGCGACCCGATCAGTTCTGGGTTTGTCCGAAATGCTCACGCCATTTCTGGACCACGTACGCGGCGCCGCCGGCCCCGGCCGTCGGAGCCGCGGATGCCGCGTCCGCAACTCCTCCCGCTCCGGCGTCAACACCGGTCACGACGTAACGTCTTGGACTGCCCCGGCACCGCTCGAAGGAATGGCACGCATATGAATCTGCAACCGTACCCTCCCGACCTGGGCGACCCCGACGAGGACGACGACGAGGACCTGGACGACGAAGAAGACGACGAGGATGAGGAGGACGAAGAGGACGAGGAGGAGGAGGACGGCTGGAAGGTCGGCTCCGCCGCCTGCGCGTAACGTTCGGCCTCCGCTTGACTTCCCACCCGGAACTGCCTACACTTGGCCCGATTTCAAGCTCAGCGTGGCGTCCCCTGCCAGCAGGCGGGGGTTTGCCTGTGGAATTGGTTGTACTCGTACCTGGTCGCCCCGTCTTTCGGTGTGGCCAACCGGTTGCTCTCAGGTCCATACGTCGAGTGTTCGCGATCGGGACGACGCCGCGCGTCCTGGTCGTTTCTCCGTTCAGAAGACGCGGCCTGTTATTTTCACTGACCGTCCGTGGCACGCATCCTCTGCTGCTCGTGGATGGGTCAGCTGCTTGTAGGCCTTGGGATGTTCCCAGGGATTCGTTGATCGGAGGACACGGGTATGCCGACCGGGACCATCGCGCGTCTGCTCATCGACAAGGGGTTTGGATTCATCCGCGACGAGGGGGGCATCGAGCACTTCTTCCACCGTAGTGCGGTTCGTGGTGCAGTGTTCGAGCTGCTCCGCGAGGGACAACGCGTCGAGTTCACGCCGGAGGATTCCGCCAAGGGACCTCGGGCCGGTGAAGTTCGGCTGATCGAAGGCTAGGAGTCGCACCGTCTCTCGCACTCCCGGCTCCCCGTCTGTGGGGGCCGGGTCCATTCCGACCCTGCTTGCCGATTCCCGCCCTCTCGGCGGCGGTGGCGTCGACGGCTCGCATTCCACACACATGGAAGCGCGGCTCGCCATCCCCGCTTTCAGTGTGTACAGTCGGTGCTAAGATGAGCGTGGAAGCGAACGGGGCCCGGTGGCCCTCCCGGTCTTCAAAACCGGTCGCTCCCCGCTTTGCGGGGGGGCTGGGTTCGACTCCCAGGCGCTTCCGCCACTCGACTCGCGAGCGGGAACTGACGATGGCCGGAGCGCTCGCTCGTGGCAAGCCACTCGACTCGGCTTGCCGAATCGAGCGATCCGGACTTCCCTCCAGCCGCGCCCATGGAGAGTGGTCCTGAGCGAGCACAAGGATACAGGCGAGTCGAAGGGCCAGACATGGCGCCTGTCACCACTCCCTGCTTCGTCTACGTCCTCCTCTGCTCCGACGGCACCTACTACACCGGGTGCACTGCCGACCTGCGCGACCGCGAACGGGTCCATAACGAAGGACATGGCGCGGTTTACACAGCGTCGCGTCGGCCAGTTCGCCTGGTCTACTCGGAACGCCACGAATCATGGCCCACCGCTCGAGAGCGTGAAGCCCAACTCAAAAGATGGTCGCGGGCCAAGAAGCAGGCACTGGTCGATGGAGACAGTCGGACACTCCACGTGCTCGCCAGACGACAACGGCGTTGATCCGATCTCTCCCTTCATCATCGCGCAAGATCAGAGACAGTTCGCGTCTCCATGTGCTTGCCAAGCGCCGACGCCGTTGATGTGACCTTTGCTTCATCAGACCACATCCGCAGAATCCTGCAAGGGCGAGCTGTCCCCGGGACCACCTACTGCGAGTATCCGTGGAGGTCCAGGCTAGTAGCCGGCGACCGCCGAGAGGACTTGGTCGACCGACACGTCGAGCACCATCTCAAGTCCTCGTTTCGGTGGCGCGTGGCCCTTCAGTGAGCAACAATCGCACGTGACATTCCAAGCAACGTGATGCCTCGACGAAGGAGATCCGCTCCGAGTAGGAGAGGTCGCGACACGACTGCAGGTCTCACCTTGGCTGTCTCCGCCGTTTCCGGCTTCGTGCCACTTGAGGATTTGCGCCGACCTCGGTCCGGTGGTGGAGGCATTTCGGACCCGGCTGCTGACGGGGCGAGCATCCGTATGTCTGGTTGGAACTGACGCTGGCCGGAGAGGTCGCTCATGGCAGGCCTTTCGACTCGGCCCGTGCGAGGGTCGGCGAACAATCGGGCCGAGGCGAATGGCCCTGAGCGACCTCGGTGCGCGAGTTCACGCGTCCTCGCGAGCCGAGGGGGGGGCGAAGGACGTCTGAGCGTTGGGCTCTGGGCCCTAACCTCTGGCCGAGGCGCTCTCACGCGCCCAGCGGTCGAAGCACGCCAGCACCGACCCGGTGTCCGACAAATCCTGCAGCGCGGCGTCCGGCCCGGCGGCCTCGAGCGTCGCGACGTCATAGCCACCCGTCGCGACCGCCAGCGTCCGCGTTCCGTTCACCCGACCGCAGGCCACGTCGAGCGGCGTGTCCCCAACGACGACGACGGCTGACGGTGGGAGGTCGGGCATGCCGCGCTCCCGCGCCCGCGCAAGAGCTACCGCGACGAGGCCGTTCCGATCGGGCGCGTCGTCGCCAAAGGCTCCCGTGCCGAACCAGCCCCACAATCGAGAATGGTCGAGCTTGAGCTTCGCCGTAGCCGGGTAGTTGCCGGTCAGGAGGGCCGTCGTCGTGCGCGGGCGTCGGGCCAGGGCGCCGAGCAACTCGACCACACCGGGCAGGACGCACGATGACACCGGCAATCGGGCAAGCTCTTCGGAGAGACGCTGGATGTAGGTCGACCTGAAGCGGTCGATGAGCTCGCGACTCTGCTCAATTCCACTCTTCGCCAGCGCGTCGGCCAGGATGACCGCGTCGGTCCGGCCGCGGAGCGGTATCCCGTCGAAGCCGTTCTCGACGTGGCAGACGTCGGTGAACGCGCGGGAAAACGCCCGTCCCCCCGCGCCGCCGGTGAAAATCAGCGTGCCGTCGATGTCGAACAGCACGAGCTGGTGCTGCCTGCTGTCGTCCGCCATGCAGAGACAGAGTACTACGACTCCAGGCTGATGTTGTTCGCGCGTGGCCCCTTGCTCGAGGGCTCCTCGTCGAAACTCACCTTCTGGCCCTCGTTCAGTTGGTCGAATACACCCTGCGCCACGGCGCTGCGATGGAAGAACCACTCCTGGCCGCCATCGTCGCGAATGAACCCAAACCCACGGTCACGGACGAGTCGCTTGATCGTTCCGTTCGGCATCCCGATTTCCTCCGGTCGGCGCCCTCGCATCGAGGCTCGATGTGATGTATCAAGTTCCGTTCCAGGAGCCCGCTCAGCCCTGGGTGCGTCGGTGCTCGCGCGAATTCGTCTGGTGGCCATCACCTGCGGTGCCGACCGCTCGTCAACTGTGTATTGTTCTCTACGTACACTGCAGCGAAGCTGTGCAGCCGGCAGGAAGCACCCTCAACGGCGCCAGAACCGCCAGCCGCCAGCGGCACGAAGGTCGCCCGTCGCGGCGCGCCACGCGAGCGCGCGCGTGGCGACCAGGGAAGGAAGGTTGGCGTCGGTCGTGACCACCAGGACGGCCAGGCGGCGGTCCGTCGCCACGTGACGAAGCCCCGCCGCAAACTTCACGAGCTCCGCGTGTTCCAGGCCGGCGCTCGGATGTTCGACGATGAGGATGTGCGGGCCGAGGGCGAGGGCGCGTCCGAGCCGGACTGCAAGGCGCTGGCCGGACGTCGAGTGAGAGAGCGGCAGATCGAGGGACGAAGGATCGAGACCGACCTCGGCAGCGAGAGCCTCCACCGCGCGCCGAGTGTCCGGGCCGAGGGGGTCGAGATCGAGTGTGAGCGGCACGGCGAGATTCTGGGCGACGGAGAGTGCGTCGAGCAGCACGACCCGTTGGTTGACGATCCCGAAGCGCTCGAGGAATGCGAGCCACTCGTCGTGGCCCGACAACTCGCTGGTGGCGCGGCCATCGATTCGTACCTCGCCCTCGTCGGGCAGGATCGTCCCGGTCAGCAGATCCGTCAGGACGGCGGCTGCCACGTGATCGGGACCGGCGATCGTCACGATCTCGCCCCGATCGATCGCCAGCGCACGCACGCGAAGCGGACGGAGGCCGCCGTAGGCTTTGACGACGCCGGTGATGGAGATGGCGGACATTTCTTCGGCTCTCGGCTCGCGGCCTTCGGCTCTCAGCTCTGGGCTCTGGGCGACAGTCTCGATCATATAGAATCTGCACCGGGCGGTTCAGCCCCTCGATGCACAGACCCGGCAACGCGTCCGTGCCCGCAGGACCTTGCGCGGAGCGAGCACGATGGCCGCGGCGCGGATAGCACGATGCGGCCGAACTGCGGGTCGAAGCGCTCAGCAGGAGAACATCGTCATGGCAACGTCAGCAGATCTCCGGGTGGCCGTGATCGGCTACAGCCTCGCGGGAGAGGTCTTCCATGCGCCACTGGTCGCGACGACGCCAGGGATGCGACTGGTCGGGGTCGTCACCGGGAACGCGGAGCGCGCGCAGCGGGTGCGTGATCGCTACGGTGACGTCCACGTGTTCCCGACAGCCGCTCGCCTCTGGGAACGTGCGCGCGATCTCGACCTGGTGGTCGTTGCCTCGCCGAACTCGACGCACGTGCCGCTCGCGCTGGACGCGCTCGCCGCGGGGCTGTCGGTCGTGGTGGACAAGCCGTTCGCCGCGTCGGCAGCCGATGCCCGCCGGGTGGTGGACGAAGCGGGCCGTCGCGGCCTGCTGCTCACCGTTTTCCAGAACCGGCGATGGGATGGCGATTTCCTGACCGTGCGGCGGCTCGTCGAGGATGGCCGTCTCGGCACCATCACGCGGTTCGAATCGCGTTTCGAGCGGTGGCGGCCGACGCCGAGGATCGGCTGGCGCGAGAGCAGCGAACCCGCCGATGCCGGCGGCGTGCTCTTCGATCTCGGGCCGCACCTGATCGACCAGGCCCTGCAGTTGTTCGGACCTGCCACGGCGGTCTACGCCGAGCTGGATCGGCGCCGGCCGCACGTCGTCGTGGACGATGACGTGTTTGTCGCCCTGGTGCACGAGTGCGGCGTCCGGTCGCACCTGTGGATGAGCGCCGTCGCGCCGCAGGCCGGTCCGCGTTTTCGCCTGCTCGGATCGCAGGCTGGCTACACGAAGTTCGGCCTCGATCCGCAGGAGGCCATGTTGAAGGACGGCGCGCGGCCCGGTGACCCGGGGTACGGTGAAGATCCGGAGAACGTCTGGGGAGTTGTGGTGGACGGCGAGGGCCGGACGGCCCGCGTGCGGACGATCCCTGGCTCGTATCGAACGTTCTACGAGGGCGTGGCTGCCGCGCTCCGCACCGGCACGGCGCCGCCGGTGGACCCACTCGATGCCGTGGCCGGCCTGGAGATCATCGAGTCGTGCCGGCGGATGACCGCCCGCACGGAGCACCTGTCGTCGTGATCGTCATCGGAGACTCGCTGCCAGCTCGGCACGCTGCCTCAGTTCGTCGAACGCCTCGACTGGCAGCGTGACGGACCCCGGGCGTTCGGGCCCGTGCGACGGGTCGCCGTGATAGTCCGAGCCGCCGGACATGGCCAGCCCCAGCGTTCGCGCCACGTCGCGATAGTGCGCGGTCATCTCCGGCGTGTGCTCGCTGTAGTACACCTCGAGGGCGTCGAGGCCGGCCGCGGCCAGCTCGTCGATCCACTCGTCGTGACCCACCAGTCCTGGATGCGCGAGCGACGCCAGCCCCTTCACGTCGTGGATCAGTGAGATGACCTCGAGAGGCGACGGCGCGCGGCGCGGCACCCACGCGGCGCCGCCCTCGGTCAGATACAGGTCGAACGCCTCCCGCATGCTGCGGACGTGGCCCGCGCGAACGAGCGCCCGGGCGAGCAGTGGACGGCCGATCCAGCGGGCGTCGCTTTCCGCGTGGCTGCGCAGCACCTCGTCGGCGTCGAGGACCAGGCCAAGGTCCGCGAGACGCGCAATCATCTCGCCCACGCGCCGGTGTCGGTCCTCGAGCTGCGTCTCGAGAAAGCCGGTGAGACGCGGCGATCGGTGATCGAAGAAGTAGCCGAGGACGTGGAGATCCGAACCGTGATGGAGGGAGGTGATCTCGATGCCCGGCACGCACATCAGGCCTTCGGCCGCGCACGCCGCTTTCATCCGGTCCAGTGCAGCCACGGTGTCGTGGTCTGTCACGGCCACAACCGTGAGCCGCGCGCGCCTGGCCGCAACGGCGAGATCCTCCGGGGTGGCACGGCCGTCGGACGCCGTCGTGTGCAGGTGGAGGTCGATCACGCGCGGGCGCGAACCGTCTTCGCGGGTCGTCGGCGGCGTTTTGCCTGGCCCTGCCGGCGTTCCAGGGCGCGATACTCGCGGATGAGGAGTTCGAGATGATCGCGCTCCTCGTCGGCGAACTCGAGGAAGATCTGCTTGCCCTCCGAGTCCTCGAATCGCTCGCCGTAGCGCTTGAAGAACCGATGCGACGTGCGCTCGCAGCGGATGCCAATCATCAGGGCCTGGAGATCATCGACGCCGCGAGCAATCTGCTCGGCGCCCGCCGCAAACAGACCGTTGGCCGCACCCTTGAAGAACAGGAACGTCGGCCTCGACTCGAGCCGGGGATCCTGCGCCAGCAATCGCTGGTAGCGATGCTCGAGCTTGCCCAGGTGTTCGCGCTCCTCCTCGGCCAGCCGGCGGAGCACGGTGCGTCCCCGCGCGTCGCGCGTCGCCCGGGCGGCGCGCGTGTAGAACTCGAAGCCGCTGCGCTCGGTGGCGATGGCAATCCGCAGAGCGTCGCGGGCGAACAGCAGTTCGGTGGTAATCGCGTCGGCCGGCGCGGTGCGCCCGGTCCGGCACTCCTCGCACGTCCCGTAGATCTGCAGCACGCTCTGCCTGGCCGCGAAGTTGCGCGCCGAGGCAATTTCCTCGATCAGCGCCTCGATGTCGGAGCTGAGGAATTCCGACGACCGGTTGCAGGTCTTGCAGATGAGGTGGAAGTGACGCGGGTGCCTGTAGGAGTGCTCGAAGCGGAACCGGCCCTCGCCGAAGTCGACCTTGCGCGCGATGCCCGCCTCGACCATCCACTGGAGCGCACGGTAGACGGTCGCCCGACTGATTCGCTGATCCTCGCGGTGAATCAGATCGTACAGATCGTCCGCGCTGAGGTGACCCTCGTGGCGGAGGAACACGTTGAGGATGAACTCGCGCTTGCTCGAGCGTTTGCTGCCCGCCGGGCGCAGACCATCGACATCAGCGAGAGTATGAGTCATGGCAGTTGCGGTCCTCGAATCGGCGGACGCGCGGACCCGCAGCCACGGTTTCCAACCGGAACCGCAACTGCCCGATCGGAATCAGTGGCCGCCGTCTTCGTCCGTGGTGAACGACTGGCCGCACCCGCAGGTGGACACGGCGTTCGGGTTCCGGATCGTAAAGCCTCCGCCCGAGATATTGTCCACGAAATCGACCTCGGCGCCCTTCAGGTACCGAACGCTGATCGGATCGACGTAGAGTTTCACGCCGTTCGATTCGTACACCTGATCGGTGGTGCCTGGCTCCTCTTCGATCATCAGGCCGTACTGAAAGCCCGAGCAGCCGCCGCCCTGGACGAAGACGCGCAGACCCGAGTTCAGCTTGTTCTCCTCGGCCAGCAGTTCGGCGATCTTGGAGGCCGCCGTGGACGACACGTTGATGATCGATATCGTTTCGTTGGTGGTGGTGGTCATGGTTGTTGGGGGGTCTCCTTTCCGCGATTATAGCGGCATCTTTGGGGCCAGACAAGCCGCGCGCCAGGACAACCACGGAGCATGACGAGACACTAAACCATTACAACACATGGTGTTAGGAGAAATACGGACAAGTTTGGACGGGTTGAAAATGAGGGCGCGAAGGGGCGGGCCGAAACCCGCCCCACCGCGGCTACGCCAGCGTGGCCAGCTGCTGCCCGGACGCCGTTTCCACGTCCTTGTGCAGGCTGTGCCCGTGGCTGTCCATCGTGACGATGACCGGGAAGTCACGGACCTGCAGGTGCCACATCGCTTCGGGCACGCCGAATTCGAGAAGCGACACGTCGGTCACCTTCTCGACGCACTTCGCATAGAACTGCGCCGCGCCGCCGATGGCGCTGACATACACCGCGCCGTGATCCTTCAACGCCGACAGCGTCTTGGCGCCCATGCCGCCCTTCCCGATGACGACCCGGATGCCGAACTTGCGGATGACTTCGCCCTGATACGGTTCCTCGCGCGCGCTCGTCGTCGGGCCGGCGGCCATCATCTTCCAGCCGTCGCCGTCCTTGAGGACGACCGGGCCGCAGTGGTAGAGGACGCCGCCGTTCAGGTTGACCGGTGGATCGTGCTTCATCAGGTGCGAGTGCACCGAGTCGCGTCCGGTGTACATCATCCCGTTCAACAGCACGACGTCGCCGACCTCGAGGGCGCGGATCTGATCCTCCGAGATCGGTGAGGTGAGCACCACTTCCTTCCCGGTGCGTGTGAAGCCGGCTTGATCGAGCATCGGCACCACCGGGTGTGACGGGTCGCGGTAGATCCACCGACGGATGGAGCCGTCCTTCGCGTCGAGCACGATGCCCAGTCGGCGGAACGCCCAGCAATCGTAGGCAACCGAGACGAAGAAGCAGGCGGGCAGGCGGTTGAGCATGCCCACCTTGCAGCCGATGAGCGATGTCTTGCCGCCGAAGCCCATGGTGCCGACTCCGAGGACGTTGACCGTCTTCATGATCGTCGCCTCGAGCTCGGCCAGCTTCGGGTCGGGGTTCACGTCGTCGAGCGTTCGAAAGAGCTGCCGCTTCGCGTGGAGGTAGCCGCTCGCACGGTCGCCGCCGATGCAGACGCCGACCGCGCCCGGGCTGCAGCCCTTGCCCTGCGCCTGCCAGACCGCGTGCAGGATGCACTTGCGGACCCCCTCGAGGTCGCGATCGGCGCGGCCGAGGTGGGCCAGTTCGCACGGCACCGAATACTGGATGTTGGTGTTCTCGCAGCCGCCCCCCTTGAGGAGCAGCTTCACTTCGATCTCGTCCTGCTCTCCCTGTTCGAAGTGAATGACAGGCGAGCCCGGACCGAGGTTGTTGCCGGAATTCTTCCCGGTGACCGAGTCCACGGAGTTCGGGCGCAGTTTGCCCCGGCGCGTGGCTTCGGCAATCGCGTCGCGGATCTGTTGGGCCATCCACGTCTGGTTGGCGCCAACGGGCACCTTGATCTCGAAGGTGGGCATGCCAGTGTCCTGGCAGATTGCGCCCTCACCTTCGGCCGCCTGATCGATGTTCTCGGCGATGATCGTCAGTGCCTGGGCCGATTGCGTGCCTGCGGGTTCGCCATCGAGGGCGGCTGCGACCGCGGCCCTCACATCGGGCGCGAGATCGGTGGACGTCTTGATGATGAGCTCGAGGATGCTGCCGAAGAAGGCTGGTAACATGGCGAGAGTATAATACCGACAGGCTCCATGTCGTACCGGATTGAACGCGATCCACTTGGCGAGCGACCGGTGCCGGCCGGCGCCTACTACGGCATCCAGACCCAGCGTGCCGTCGAGAACTTCCCCATCAGCGGCCTTCGCCTTCCGAACGACTTCATCACGGCGACGATCCTGATCAAGCGTGCCGCCGCGCGCGCAAATATCGAGGTGGGCCGGCTCCCCGCGCGGATCGGCGAGGCGATCGTGCGAGCGGCGGACGAGATTCTCGCGGGACAACTGCGAGACCAGTTCGTCGTGGACGTGTACCAGGCGGGCGCCGGCACGTCGCACAACATGAATGCGAACGAAGTGCTGGCCAATCGTGCCGCAGAGCTGCTCGGAGGCGCGCGAGGGACGTACGATCTCGTGCACCCGAACGACCACGTCAATATGGGCCAGTCCACCAACGACGTCTTCCCGACCGCCACGCGGCTGGCGCTGCTCCTCGGTCTGACGCCTCTCGTCGCCGCCGCCCGCGGCCTGGCCGCGGCATTCGGCCGCAAGGCGGAGACGTTCGAAGACATCCTTAAAGTCGGCCGCACGCACCTGCAGGACGCGGTGCCGATGACGCTCGGCCAGGAGTTCAGTGGGTACCACGGGTGTCTCACCATTGCCGCGGACGAAGTCGAACGCGCGGCGGCCGGACTGCGCGAGTTGAATCTCGGGGCCACGGCCGTCGGGACCGGACTCAATGCGGGTCCGGAATTCGTGGACCGCGCCATGTCGCACCTGCGCGGGGTCACCGGACTCGATGTCGTGCCCGCGACCAACCGCTTCCGTGTCACGCAGAGCATGGGCGACGTGCTGTCCTACTCGGGAGCGGTGCGCCGGCTGGCCGTCGAACTTGGAAAGATCGCGAGCGATCTGCGGCTGCTCAGCATGGGGCCGCGCGCCGGTCTTGGGGAGATCACCCTGCCCGCCGCCCAGCCCGGCTCGTCGATCATGCCAGGGAAGGTCAATCCATCCGTCCCGGAGATGGTGAACCAGGTCTGCTTCCAGGTGCTCGGGTGCGACGCCACCGTCGCCGCGGCGTGTGAAGCCGGCCAGCTCGAGCTGAACGTGATGATGCCGGTCATCGCCTGGAACCTGCTCCATGCGACCACCATCCTGCGCGCGGCGATGCAGGCGCTGCGCGAGCGGACGGTGGAGGGAATCGAAGCAAACCCCGTGCGTTGCCGTGAACTGCTCGATCGGAGCACGGCCATCGCCACGGCCCTGAGCCCGTACATCGGCTATGCCGCGACTGCGGAAATCGCCAAGGCGTCGGTCGCGTCCGGCAGACCCATACGCGACCTCGTGCTCGAACGAGGCTTGCTCGACGCGGACGCGCTCGATAGGATCCTCTCGCCGGCGGCTATGACCCGGCCCGGTGTCGCCGGCACATCGCTCTGATCGACCATGTTGTCCTTTTCTCGATGCGCTCGTGCGGCGCTCGTCCTCGCGGTCGTGGCAACGGCTGTTGCGTCGGCCCAGAACCGCCACGGCGTGGGACTGTTCAATCCCACCGATCTCGGCCTGCTCGAGAGCCCCGACCGCGACAACTGGCAGAAGCCCGACCAGATTATGGACTCGCTCGGAATTGCCGACGGCGCCAAGGTCGCAGACGTCGGCGCGGGCGGCGGCTACTTCACGGTGCGGCTCGCTCGCCGGGTCGGTCCGAACGGCACGGTCTGGGCGGAGGACGTGCAGGCGGCCATGCTCGAGGCGATCAAGCGCCGCGTGGCCAAGGAGAACCTGCGTAACGTACGCTACGGGCAGGGCACCGGCGTCGATCCCCTGCTGCCGGCTGGCACGCTCGATGCCGTCCTCATCGTCGAGACCTACCGGGAGATTCAGTACGGCAATCCGCTGCTCTTCCTGCGAAACGTGCGCGCGGCACTCCGCGAGGGCGGACGCCTGGGCATCGTGGACTACAAGAAGGGCGATGGCGGCCCTGGCCCGGACGGCGCGCGGCCGGATCCGGACACCATCATCGCCGTGGCCGAACGCGCCGGGTTGCGCCTCGCGAAGCGCGAGAGCTTCCTGCCGTTCCAGTTCTTCCTGGTCTTCGTGAAGTGACGGGGCGCGGCCGCCTCTCCGCCTACAATGTCCCCATGAAGGTGGCACTCACGATCGCAGGCAGCGATTCCGGCGGCGGCGCCGGTATCCAGGCCGACATGAAGACGTTCGCTGCGCACGGCGTCTACGGCACGAGTGCCATTGCCGCCGTGACCGCACAGAACACGCTGGGCGTGACGGGCTTCATCGCGCTCCCGGCCGACATGGTCATCGCGCAGATGGAGGCCGTGGCGTCCGACATCGGCGTCGATGCCGTCAAGACGGGCATGCTGGCCAACGCGGCCATCGTCGAGGCCGTGTCTGCGGCGATCGACGAACTCGAACTGCCGTTCGTCGTGGTCGATCCGGTGATGATTGCGAAGAGCGGCGACCGATTGCTCGAGCAGGAAGCGGTCGCGGCAATCAAGACCGAACTGCTCCGGCGGGCGTTCGTGGTGACACCCAACGCGCCGGAGGCGGGGGAACTGGCCGGGATGACCGTCCATTCCGCTGCCGACGCTCGTGAAGCGGCCCGACGAATCCACGCGCTTGGACCGAATGCCGTCATCATCAAGGGCGGCCACCTGGACGGCGCCGAAGTGGTCGATTTGCTCTTCGACGGCCGGGAGTTCACCGAGTTCAGGGGGCCGCGGGTCGAGAGCCGCAACTCGCACGGCACGGGCTGCACCTTCTCCGCGGCGCTTGCGGCCAATCTCGCCCTCGGCCACTCCCTGGCCGACGCGACCCGCCGGGCGAAGGATTACGTGGTCGGCGCCATCCGGCACGGCCTGCCGATCGGGCACGGGCACGGTCCGATGGATCACTTCTGGAGGGGCCTGCCGGCTCGGTAGGCACTTTGTGGTTGTATCCGGGGCCGTATCCCGCCGCAGGCTATACTTGTGGGGTGGCTGACCGCGTCGTCGCTATCGGATCTGAGCCGCTGGATCCCGCCGAGGTGGTGCGCCTCGTGTCGGAGGCTGAGCCGGGCGGGCCATCGGCTGCCAACGGCGCGATCGTCACCTTCATCGGCACGGTCCGCGGTGACAACCAGGGACACCGCGTCCTGCGGCTGGAGTACGAAGCGTACGAGCCGCTCGCGCTCCGCGCGTTCCGCCTGATTGTGGGCGAGACGAGCGGGCGCTGGCCGGGCGCGCGCGTGGCGTTCCACCACCGCACGGGCCGAGTCGAGCTTGGCGAGGCGAGCGTGGTGATTGCGGCCTCGTCGCCGCATCGCGCCGAGGCGTTCGCCGCGTGCCGCTACGTGATCGAGCGCATCAAGCAGATCGCGCCGGTCTGGAAGCGCGAGTACTTCGAGGGCGGCGACGTGTGGATCGAAGGCGCCACCGCTGACCCGGACGATGAGCGGGCGCGCGAGGAGGCATACCGGCGATCATGCGCGTGAGGATCAGGCTGTTCGGCCGTCTCCACGATCTCGCCGGAGCCAGCGAGCTGGACCGGGATGTTCCCGGCGAGGCGACCGTCGGCGAGGTGTGGGCCTTGCTGGTGGCCGACGCGCCGGCGATTGCGCCGTATGCTCGCGCCGTGTCAGCGGCGGTGAACGCCGATTTCGCACGAATGACGACCAGGCTGGCCGACGGTGACGAGGTGGCGTTCCTGCCGCCGGTCTCCGGCGGTCGCGCATAGACAGCATCATGATCGACAAACTCCGTTCCGTCGAAGCGCGGTACAACGACCTCATGGCCAGACTCGCCGACCCGGCCGTCCAGGCCGATCCCGCGCAGTACCGGACGAGCGCCAAGGCGCTCTCCGAGATCGAGCCGCTCGTCGAGAAGTTCCACGAGTTCGAGTCCGTGTTGACGCAGATCGCGCAGGCGCAGGACCTCGTCAGCGGCAGCGACCCGGACATGCGCGAACTCGCGCACGAAGAGCTGAAGCAACTCGAGGCGAGGCGCGACGAGCTCGACGCCGAGATCAAGGTGCTGCTCCTGCCGAAGGACCCGAACGACGAGAAGAACGTCATGCTCGAGATCCGCGCCGGCACCGGCGGCGATGAGGCCGCGCTGTTCGCCGGCGAGCTGTTTCGGATGTACATCCGCTTCGCCGAGAGCCAGGGCTGGCGCGTCGAGGTGCTGTCGAGCAGCGAGAGCGGAGTCGGGGGCCTCAAGGAAGCCATCGCGGTGATCGAGGGGCGCCGTGTCTACAGCCAGCTGAAATACGAGAGCGGCGTGCACCGGGTGCAGCGCGTTCCGGCCACCGAGGCGAGCGGCCGCATCCACACCTCGACCGCCACCGTGGCCGTGCTGCCGGAAGCCGAGGAAGTGGACATCCAGATCGACGCGAAGGATCTGCGAATCGACACGTTCTGCTCGAGCGGCCCCGGCGGCCAGAGCGTCAACACCACCTACTCGGCCGTCCGCATCACGCACATCCCGACCGGCCTCGTCGTCAGCCAGCAGGACGAGAAGTCGCAGATCAAGAACCGGTCGAAAGCCATGAAGGTGCTCCGCTCGCGTCTCTACGAGATGGAGATGCAGAAGCAGCAGGACGCGATCGCCAAGGACCGACGCAGCCAGGTCGGGACCGGCGAACGTTCCGAGAAGATCCGCACCTACAACTTCCCGCAGAGCCGCATCACCGACCACCGGATCAATTTCACCACTCACCAGCTCGTCAACGTGCTGAATGGTGACCTGTCCGAGCTGATCGATCAGGTGGTATCGCACTTCCAGGCAGAAAAACTGAAGGAGGCAACGGCGGTTCAGTAACGCCGTGCCATGACACTCAACGAACTCGTATTGACGGCGCGCAAGCGCCTCACCGATGCGGACATCGGCTTGGACCAGGCCGCGATGGATGCGTCGCTGCTCGCGCGCGAGGTGCTTGGTTGGGATCTCGCGAAGTTCCTGGCGCACCAGACCGACACCGCGCCCGCGGGATTCGCCGACCGGTTCGACACGCTCGTGGCCCGCCGCGCCGCGCGCGAACCCATCTCCGAGATCATCGGCCGCCGGGAGTTCTGGGGCCTCGACTTCGAGGTGGGCCGCGACGTCCTCACGCCGCGACCCGAAACCGAGTTCATCGTCGAGGAAGCGATCGCGTGCCTGGCCGAAGGCCCAGCGGGCCACACGTCCGGCGCCGCGACGGCCGTCCGGGCCGGTGAGGGCGTGACCATCGTGGATGTCGGCACCGGCTGCGGATGCCTGGCCGTGTGTCTCGCCCGCGAATTCCCCGCTGCCCGGATCGTGGCCACGGACATCTCGGCAGCGGCGCTGGCCGTGGCGGTCCGGAACGCGAGACGACATGGCGTGGCCGACCGCATCCAGTTCCACCAGGCTTCACTGCTCGACGGCGTGGACGGCCCGGTGTCTCTCATTGTCTCGAATCCGCCGTACGTGCCGGGGCGGTTCATCGGCGGCCTCCCGCCCGAGGTCCGCGACCACGAGCCCCACGTGGCGCTCGATGGCGGCAGTGACGGACTGCAGCTCATCGCGGCGATCGTCGACACCGCACCGCCGCGCCTGATGCCGCGCGGGTGGCTGGTCATGGAGTTCGGCTACGGACAAGACGATGACGTCCGCCGAATCGTCGGGCCGTCACAACTGGAACTCGTGAGAATCAGGGACGACCTGCAGGGCATTCCCCGGACCGCCGTCTGCCGCAGGCTGTAGCGATTCGAGCACGGCTCAGCGGCTTGCCCCACGAGGATCGATGCGCCGCCAGCCAGGAGGCGCGCGCGACGAGGATTGACTGACGATGGCATCCTGTCTCTTCTGCCGGCTCATCGACCACGAAGTCCCCGCGACCATCCTCTACGAGGACGACCGCCTCGTCGTAATCCAGGACATCAATCCGCAGGCGCCGCTGCACGTGCTCGTCATCCCTCGGCAGCACGTCGCGACGCTGAACGACCTGACACCGGCCGAGGATGGGCTCGTGGGCGAGATGCTCAGGCGTGCGGCCGCAGTCGCGCGTGAGCGTGGCGTGGCTGACCGAGGCTATCGCACGGTCTTCAACTGCAACCGTGAGGCCGGCCAGTCGGTGTTTCACATCCATTTGCACGTGATCGGCGGCCGACCTCTCGCCTGGCCTCCGGGATGAAGATCGACACGGAGCGCGCGAAGGCGGCGGCCTCTGTGTTGAACTAGACCTTCGTCCGTTCAAGGAGGTACGTGCCCCTTCGTCCGGGCCTGTCGAGGACGAAGTCCACGACCTCGTAGCCGCGCGGCAGGTAGGTCGTGAAGATCTCCCGGGTCGTCGCGCGCCACTCCTGCGCCAGCGGGAGGTTCTGCTGCTGCATCTCGGTGAACCCCATCGGGATCGTCACCGCCAACCGGAGCGCGTCCACCGAGAGGTCGGCCTTCCCTGGCGCGATCCATTCCACGCAGGGCAGGTGACTCACCAGGTTCACGGCGGCCGCATCGCCGATGTCGCCGGGACGGCCCTCGCCTCGTTCGGCGGCGGCAAGCCGCTGCGCCACGCGTTCCGACTCGAGCCACCACTCCGCGATGAACCGGTCGGTTGGTGTCCCGACGTGGAGCGGGCTGCTCGAATCTCCGTAGACGTTCTCGTGGTACTCGCGGGCCACGACGCCGAGCTTCACGAAGTTCAGGTGCGCGTTCAACGCCTGCAGCGGATCGTAGGTCCACTTGATGAGATCCAGGCCGGACTCGAGCACCAGGCGGCGCTGCTCGAGCTTCAGCCGCCAGCCCAGGCCGCTGTTGCGATGGGCTTCTGTCACGCCGAGCATGTGCGACCACTGGAAGGCCTTGCCGTCCTTCACGCCGGGCAGCGCGTACGCGAAGCCGACCATGCGGTCTGCCGTGGCGTCCGGCTCGAAGGCCCCGAGCAGCAGGCCGCCGATTTCCGCCGAGACGATCATGATCGGCACGGGCACCGAGTCCTCGGTGGTCGTGTAGCCCCAGATCTCGCGCTCCAGCTCGTAGACCTGGTGGAACTCCTCGACGGTCATCAGGCGACGGATCTGCATGGGGGTGTTGTACCACAGCCCCACACCCTTTGCGGCCGGCGCGTGCGGAGGTCCCGGCTTCGAGCGCCTCAGCATCCTCGGCGTGCCGTGCGTGAGAAGGTCTCGAACCTCTTCGGGAGCGCGCGTCGTTCATTGCCGGCCAACCCCGCACCTGCTACGCTGAGATTGGGATTCCCCCAACACTCGATCCGGAGGCTGATTCATGTCCCCCATCCGCCTGTGGGCCGCCGTTGTGGTGTGTCTGGCCGGCTCGTGGCCCATCTCCGTGATTGCCCAGGGGCAACTACGGCCTGTCGTCGTCGCGCGAGGATTCACCCTGCCGCTCGGGTTCCTCCCTGACCCCACCGATCCGCGGATCCAGTTCGTCGTCGAGCAAGGAGGTCGGCTTCGCGTCCTCAGGGACGGCGTGCTGCTGGCCTCGGACTTTCTGGACCTGTCGGCAGCCATCGCTGCGGGCGGGGAGCAGGGTCTCCTCGGCCTGGCGTTCGCCCCGGACTACGCGACCAGCGGTCGCTTCTTCGTGGACTTCACCAACAGGTCCGGCGACACCGTGGTGGCGAGGTTCAGGCGATCGACGGCGAACCCCCTCGTTGCCGATCCGTCCTCGCGTTTCGACCTGAAGTGGTCGACGGGCGAGCGGGTGATCCGCCAGCCGTTCGCAAACCACAACGGCGGCCAACTCGCGTTCGGTCCCGATGGCTTCCTGTACGTCGGCATGGGTGACGGCGGATCGGGCGACGATCCCGGCAACCGTGCGCAGGATCCCTCGACGCTCCTGGGGAAGATGCTCCGGGTCGACGTGAGTGTTCCGGACGGCGATACACAGGGCTTCAGGGTGCCTGCAGACAACCCGTTCGGCGGCGGCCGGCCGATCGCTGCTCAGCCTGAGATCTGGGATTTCGGCCTGCGCAACCCCTGGCGATTCAGCTTCGACGCCCCTTCTCGCGGCGGCACCGGTGCGCTCGTGATCGGGGACGTTGGGCAGGACCGGTACGAAGAGATCGACTACGAGCCGCGGGGCCAGGGAGGACGCAACTACGGATGGCGAATCCGCGAGGGTCTTCATGCGAACGTCACCACTCGTCCGCCCGCGTTCACACCGCTGACCGACCCAATCTTCGAATACGACCATTCGGCGGGTGTGGCGGTCATCGGCGGATTCGTCTACCGCGGACAAGCGTTGGGGCCTGCGTATGCCGGCCGATACTTCTACGCGGACCTCACCGGTCATGTCTGGTCTCTGGGACTGGGTGTCAATCCCGCCACCGGCGAGGCGACCGTGACCGACCAGTCGGACCACACCGCGGATCTTGGCATCGCGGCCGCGCGGGACGCGATCACATCGTTCGGCCTCGACGCGGCCGGTGAACTCTACATCGTCACCTTCCTCGGCACGATCATCCGCGTGGAGGCGGCGGACAGCGATGGCGACGGACTGCCCGACTGGTGGGAGCGCCAGTTCGGGCTGAATCCCGACTCAGCGGTCGGCGACGATGGCGCCGCAGGGGACCCGGACGGTGACGGGGTCACCAACATCGAGGAATTCCGGGCGGGCACGCATCCACGCGGGTTCTACCATCGGTCGTTCGGGAACGATCGCATCGACACCTCTGCCGGCTTCACCCTGCTGAACCCGAATGGCACGCCGGCGCACATCCTGCTGCGGTACCGCCGGCCGGACGGGAGCGTCTTCCCGCGGTACCTGTCGCTGCCGCCAGGTGGGCGGCAACGGGTGAACCCGTCGGATACGCCTGGACGAACGGCCGCCGATATCCTGCTGACGCTCGAATCCGATGTCGAAGTGGTCGTCGAAGGCGCTCGCCTGGATCCGCGATCCGGCCTGCGCGACCGATCCGTCCGTAGTCCCGATCGTCTGCCGGATCGTTGAGGCTGGAGGGCATCGCTCGAGCCATCCGGCCGTCCGGCCGACGCGGGCGGTGCCGGCGGTGCCCGTGGTTCTGGTGGGGCCGGGGTCCGAGGGGGGTGGCCCGGAGCGCGCCACGTCGAGCTAGTCCAACAACGCGGGCAACTCCGTCAGGCTCCGGACGACCGGCACGCGATCGCTGCCGGGCGCGGTGCCCGGTTCGGCGATGGTCGACGGCACCAGGCCGGACGACCGGCGCAGCAGGACGGCGCGCATTCCCACGGCCCGGGCTCCCTCGATGTCGTGCCTGACGCTGTCGCCCACCATCACCGCTTCTTCGGGCCGAACCGACAACAGACCGAGCGCGGCGCGGAAGATGCTCGGGTGCGGCTTGTTGTAGCCGTGCTCGCAAGACGAGACCGTGCAGGCAATCAGCGCATCGAGCTCGAAGTGGCTGCTGAACGACTCGAGCGACCGATGCGTATTGGAAATCAGGCCGAGGCGGATTCCACGCACGTGGAGGGCCCGCAGCGCGGGCAGCACGTCGTCGTACAACGTGAAGTGGTGACACGCCGCCCACTCACGGTAGATCTCCTCGGCGCACGCGTCGAGCTGGCCGCCAGACCCACCCATCTGCTCGATGATGTGGCGGATGTACGCGATGAAGAAATGCGGATCGTAGGCGTGGTCTTCGGACTCCTCGAGCAGCGCAGACGCGCTTCCCACCGCTGCCTCGAATGCGGCGGGATTGCAGTTCGCGATCCCGTGCTTCGCACAGAACTGCAGGTACCCATCGCCCTGGAACACCGGTCCCGGGTGGATCAAGGTGAAGTCGACGTCGAAGAACACCGCCCGCGTGCTGGGCATTGTTGGCTCTGGGCGCTACGCGCTCGGCTCCGGACTCTCGGCAGCGTACGGTCCGGCGATCGTGATGGTGGCGCGCCCGGGCACCAGGAACCGTCGCGCCGCCCCGTTCGCTTCCTCGAGCGTGACCGCCTCGAGCAGCTCCGGCAGGCGTTGGTCGTAGTCCAGGCCGAGGCCGAACTGCTCACACGTCAGCAGGAAGTTCGCAATGCCGGCGTTCGTCTCGAGCGTCCGGGGCAGCGAACTGATCAGATAGCGCTTCGAGGCGCGGAGTTCCTCCTCCGTCAGGCCGTCGGCGGCCATTCGGCGGACCTCTTCGTCGATCGAGGCAATCGCCCGGTCCACGTTGGCCGGATTGACGCCGGCCCGGATCACGAGCGGTCCCGGGCCGATGTTCGGCTCGAAGGCGGAGAAGACGTAATACGCCATTCCCTGCCGCTCGCGGATGCTGTCGCCCAGGCGCCCGCCGAGCGCATACTGCCCGAGCACGTTGTTCATCAGCGAGAAGGCGTAGTAGGCCGGGTCACGACGCGCAATCGTGGTGAAGCCGTAGGCGATGTCCGCCTGCGCCTTGTTCATCATCGGGAAGACCACCTGCCGGCGCCTCTCCACCGGCGGCAGGCCAGGTACGAGGGCAAGGCTCACCGGGTAGCTCCTCCAATCGCCGAACAGCATCCCGCACTCGTCCACCACGCGCCCGGGATCCACATCGCCCACGCACGTCACGACGAGCGACGATGGCTCGAATCGATCGTGGTGCGCCCGCGCGAGACGTCGGCGGTCGATCTGCTCGACGCTCTCGAGGGTGCCCTTCATCCGCTGCCCGTACGGGTGGTTGGGATAGAGCAGCGCCAACTCCTCCTCGAGCGCCACCGCCGCCGGGTTGTCGTGGTCCTGGCGGATCGAGGTGATGATCTCGCCGCGCCGGGTTGCAATCTCCGAGTCCGGAAGACTCGGATGGCGCACGATGTCGCCGATGAGCGCCAGCATCGCCGAGAAGTCCTCGGCGAGACACGTGCAGGACACCGTGAACAGGTGCCGCATCGCCGCGACGGCCAGCGACACGCCGCGGCTGTCCAGCAGTTCGGCGATGTCGTCGGCGCTTCGGTGCTCGGTTCCGCGATCGATGACACGCGAGAGGAAGTGGGCAACGCCCGGCAGGTCGTGGGGATCGCTCACCGTGCCTGCCTGCACCTCAACGGTCATCGCGACGGCCGGTGTGACCCGCGACTCCTTCGCGAGGACCACTACACCGTTCTGAAGGCGTCGGCGTGTCGGCGCCAGTCCGTGTTGCTCGTCGATCGACATCGTGTGTCCTCGCGATTATCGGGGGCCATCAATCTCCGACGGCTTGAACCAGCCGACCGTCCGACACGTTGGCCGCAGGCAGGTCGCGGCGGCTTCGTTCACCTGGTCGAGCGTGACCTGGCGGATGCGCTCGGCCATCGACAGGAACATGTCGACGGACGAGATCGTCTCGAAATACCCCAGTTGGTGCGCGATGTTCGTCACGCTGTCGTTCTCGAACACCATCCGGGCGCGAAGTTGGTTCCTGGCCTTCTCCAGTTCCGCGGCGGTCACCCCGTCACGTCTCGTGCGGTCGATCTCGGCGGCGGCGGCCTGCTCCACCTGATCGAGCCCTGCGCCGTCACGTGCGGTGATGGAAATCGAGTAGAGGTACGGATCCGCCGTCGCCAGCATCGCGCCCGACACCGTCGATGCGAGGCGCCCCTCGACGAGGGAGCGATACAGCCGCGCGCTGCGCTGCGGCGGCGGCGTGCGGAAGCTCGACCAGAGGTTGATGCCCTTCGCTCCGGTCAGCACCGCATCGACCAGCAGCATCGGCACGAAGGCCTCCTCGTGTGCGGCCGGTGCATGATACGCGAGCTTCAGGTAGGCGGTGGTTCCCTGTTTCTCGACGGTGACGCGCCGCTCGCCCAGTTGCGGCGGCTCCGGCGTCAGGATGCGCGGCGGAAGCGTCCCCGGCGCGATCGACCCGAAATGATGCCGGACGCGCTGCATCACATCTTCGGGATCCACGTCGCCAACAACGACCAGTGTCGCGTTGTTGGGGACGTAGTAGCGGCGGTAATAGCCGTACAGGTCCTCGCGCGACATCCGTTTCAGATCGCTCTTCCAGCCAATCGTCGGGTGCCCGTATGGATGCGCCTTGAAGGCGGCTGCGTTCACTTCCATCTCGAGCAGTTGATCGGGGTCGTTCTCACCTCCGTCGAGCTCGGAGATGATCACCGTTCGTTCGGACTCGCATTCCTCCGGCTCGTACAAGCCGTTGGCCATCCGCTCGGCCTCGATGAAGATCATCCGGTCGAGCGCCTCGCGCGTTGCCGTCTCGAGATACGTCGTCTGGTCGATCCAGGTGTAGCCGTTCCAACTCCCGCCGAACTCCTCGATGATCCCTTTCACCTTCTCGCGGGGGATGTTGGTCGTCCCTTTGAAGTTCATGTGCTCGACCCAGTGCGACACGCCGGTCAGGCCGGCCGTCTCGTCCCGGGACCCGACCTTGTACCAGCACCAGACCGAAGCGAGGGGCGCCGTGTGCACTTCCTGGACAAAGACCTTGAGGCCGTTGTCGAGGACGAAGGTCCGCAGGGCACGTGCGGCAACGGGGTCGTCGGTGGCCATCCGGACATTATACAAGCGCACTTCGCTGCCGCTGTGGCGGGTTTCGCGGTGATCTCCAGTAGAATGAGTGGATCGGCGCTGCCGGCAGCGCCGGCAGCCCGGAGCCTGGAGCCCAGAGCCACGAGCCGAGAGCCCAGCACCCAGAGGAGGGGCACGCGAAGACCTATGGCCGACTGGAAGGACACGCTCAATCTGCCGCGGACGGGGTTCCCCATGAAGGCGAACCTTCAGACCGCTGAACCCAAGGCGATCGCCCGCTGGGATGCCACGGACCTCTACGGCCGCATTCGTGCGCGGCGGAAGGGGGCGCCGAAGTTCATCCTTCACGATGGACCTCCCTACGCCAACGGCCGCATTCACCTCGGCACGGCCTTCAACAAGGTCCTCAAGGACTTCATCGTCCGGTCGCGCACGATGGCGGGGTTCGACGCGCCCTACGTGCCGGGTTGGGATTGTCACGGCCTGCCGATCGAGCTGAAGGTGGACCGCGAGCTCGGCGCGCGCAAGCGGCAGATGAGCATCGGCGATTTTCGCCGCGCCTGCCGCGAGTACGCCGCGCGGTTCGTGGACATCATGCGGACCGACTTCAAGCGCCTCGGCGTGATGGGCTCGTGGGCCGACCCGTATCTGACGATGAACTACGGGTACCAGTCGGCCATCGTGAAGGCGCTGGCGCGCTTCGTCGAGCAGGGGATGGTCTACAAGGGCAAGAAGCCCGTGCACTGGTGCATCCACTGCCGCACCGCGCTGGCCGAAGCCGAGGTCGAGTACGAGAACCACAGCTCGCCGTCGATCTTCGTCGAATTCCCGTTCAGCGCCGAGGCTGCCGAGGCACTCGGCCGTCGCGTGCCCGAACTGGCCGGCCGTACTCTTTCGGTGCTGATCTGGACCACGACGCCCTGGACGATTCCGTCGAACCTGGCCGTCGCCTTTCACCCCGAGCTCGAGTACGGGGCGTACGCGGTGGACGGGACGACCGTCATCGTCGCGGAGGCACTGGCCGAGCGCGTGGCTCAGCAGGTGAAGCGCCCGTTCGGCGCGGCCATCGCGCGCTTCCCGGGGCGGACCCTCGAAGGGCTGCGCTTCCGCCATCCGTTGTACACGCGCGACTCGGTCGGGGTGCTCGCGGACTACGTCACACTCGACCAGGGCACCGGGGCGGTGCACACGGCGCCGGGACACGGCTCCGACGACTTCGTGACCGGCGTCCGGTACGGCCTCGACATCTATGCCCCGGTCGGGCCGGGCGGGCACTTCCTGGACGAGGTCGAGATGTTCGCCGGGCAGCGGGTGTTCGACGCGAATCCGAAGATCGAGGACGCGCTCGCGGCACGCGGCCGGCTGTGGCACCGTGAGGTCTTCGAGCACGCGTACCCGCACTGCTGGCGATGCCACAACCCGGTGATCTTCCTCGCCACGTCGCAGTGGTTCGTCTCGATGGACGACAGCGGGCTGCGGACCAAGGCGCTCGATGCCGTGCGCCACGTCAAGTGGGTCCCGGGGTGGGGCGAGGAGCGCCTGACGCTCATGCTCCAGAACCGGCCCGACTGGTGCATCTCGAGGCAGCGCTCGTGGGGAGTCCCCATCCCGGCGGCGAACTGCGTGAAGTGCGGCGAAGCCGTATTGACCGCAGACATGGCGCACCGCGCGGCCGAGATCTTCGCCGAGCACGGCGCCGACGCCTGGTACGAGCATCCGATCGAGGAGTTCCTGCCGGCCGGTCTCGCATGCCCCAAGTGCGGCGGCCGTGAATTCGAGCGTGAGCGCGACATCCTGGACGTCTGGTTCGACTCCGGATCGAGCCACGAGGCCGTGCTCGGGCGCACCGAGGATCTGCCGTGGCCAGCCGACCTCTACATCGAGGGGTCGGACCAGTATCGCGGCTGGTTCCAGAGTTCGCTGCTGGTCGGCCTCGGCACGCGGGGCACGGCACCGTATCGCGCCGTCGTCACGCACGGGTTCGTCGTGGACGAGCAGGGCCGGAAGATGTCGAAGTCGATCGGCAACACGATCGAGCCCCACGAGATCATCTCGAAGAGCGGCGCCGAGATCCTGCGGTTCTGGGCGGCCATGGTGGACTTCCGCGAGGAGATGCGGGTCGGCAAGGAGATCCTCGCGCGCGTGGTCGAGGCCTACCTCAAGATCCGCAACACGCTGCGGATCCTAGTGGCCAACCTCTACGACTTCGACCCGGCCGTCGACGCGGTCCCGTTCGCCGAGATGGAGGAGATCGACCGCTTCACCCTGGCACGCTACGCGGACGTGGCTGGCCGCGTGCTTCGCGCCTACGAGGACTACGACTTCCCGGTGGTTCCCCAGGCCGTCAGCGCGTTCGTGACGGTGGATCTGAGCGCGTTCTGCGTGGACGTGGCGAAGGACCGCCTCTACACGCTCGCGCCGAAGTCGCGGTCGCGGCGCTCCGCCCAGACCGCGCTCTATGTCGTCGCGGACGGCCTGGCCCGGCTGATCGCGCCCATCCTCCCCTTCACCTCGGACGAACTGTGGCAGTTCCTCCCCGGCAAGCGCGACGACTCGGTGCACCTCGCCGACTTCCCGGCCGGTTTCGACGCACTGATCGACACCGAACTCGTCGAGCGGTGGCAGCGGCTGCTCAGGGTCCGCGAAGCAGTGAACGCGGAGATCGAGAAACTCCGGCAGGCGAAGGCGGTCGGCAAGTCGCTCGAGGTCAAGGTCGAGCTGCGCGCCAGCGGCAGTCTGCTGGAGCTGCTCGAGCGTCATCGCGACGACCTGCCGATGCTGTTCATCACCTCCGAGGTGGTGGTGGGCACGGGCGTCCCGCCAGAGAGTCGGAGTGGCACGGGCGTCCCGCCAGAGAGTCGGAGCGGCACGGGCGTCCCGCCAGAGAGTCTGAGTGGCACGGGCGTCCCGCCAGAGAGTCGGAGTGGCATGGGCGTCCCGCCAGAGAGTCGGAGTGGCATGGGCGTCCCGCCAGAGAGTCGGAGTGGCATGGGCGTCCCGCCAGAGAGTCGGAGCGGCACGGGCGTCCCGCCAGAGAGTCTGAGTGGCACGGGCGTCCCGCCAGAGAGTCGGAGTGGCATGGGCGTCCCGCCAGAGAGTCGGAGTGGCATGGGCGTCCCGCCCGTGGAGACCGGCGCTGTCTACCAGGAAGCCGACGACAGCCGCGTGACGATCGTGGTCTCCCGCACTGACGGCGTGCGCTGCGATCGTTGCTGGCGCTATGTTCCGGCCGTGACGACCGACGAGGCGAGACCCGGCCTTTGTGAACGCTGCACCGCGGCGTTGGACGAGGCCCAGGCGTGACGGACGAATCGCGCGTTGCATCCGAGGAGGTCGGCGGCGCGGCGCCGACGCACTCTGTGGCCGGTCTGCGGGCGGTCACCTTCGTGCTCGCCGGCCTCATTGTCGTCCTGGACCAGATCACGAAGGCGATCGTGCGGGCCGAGGTGCCGTTGCACAGCAGCCGCACCGTCGTCTCCGGCTTCTTCGACATCACGCACGTGCAGAACACCGGTGCCGCGTTCGGCATCCTCAATGCTGCCGACTTTCCGTACAAGGCGGTCGTCATCGCGATCGTCGCGACGGCCGCGCTGATCAGCATCGCGCTCTACGCGGCGAGACTCTCGCCGCATCAGCACCTGGCCCGTCTCGGTCTCGCGTTGATCCTCGGCGGAGCCGCCGGCAATCTCATCGATCGGGTGGTCGCCGGCTACGTCGTGGACTTCGTCGACGTCTACTGGCGGACGTATCACTTCTGGGCCTTCAACGTCGCCGACTCCGCGATCACGGTTGGCGTCATCGGCATGATGCTCGATATCCTTGGCATCGGCAGCCGGCGGGACGCGTGAGCGCCGGCGCCATCCGCACGGGAGCCTGACGTGTATCCTCGGCTCTTCTCGCTCGGCCCGTTCACGCTCTACAGCTACGGCGCGCTGATGGCGCTCGCCTTCATCGCCGGCCTCCGCATGGCCGTCGTCCGGGCGCGCGCGAGGGGACTGAACCCGGAACGCGTACTCGACCTGGGCATCCTGGTGATCATCGCGGCAGTGGTCGGCGCCAAGCTGCTCCTGCTGATTGTCGACTTCCGTTCGATGATCAGAGACCCGGCGCAGTTGATCTCGCTCGCACGCAGCGGCGGCGTGTTCTACGGCGGCCTGGTGCTCGCGGTGGGATCGGCTTTTTGGTACCTGAGACGCCATGCCCTGCCGTTCTGGACGACCTGCGATGTCTTCGCACCGGGGATTGCCCTCGGCCACGTCATCGGCCGCGTCGGCTGCCTCATGGCAGGATGCTGCTTCGGTCATGCGACGTCGGTGCCGTGGGCCATCACCTTCCACGACGAGTTCGCCGCAGGCTTCGTCGGCACGCCGCTCGAGGTGCCGCTCCATCCCACGCAACTCTACGAAGCGGGCGCCGAACTGCTCATCCTCGTCGTTCTGCTCGTCATGGAGCGCCGCGGTCGCTCGTTCGCCGGAAGAACGCTGTGGACCTACCTGGCGCTCTACGCCGTGTCCCGATTCGTCATCGAGTTCTTTCGCGGTGACGCGAGGGGAGCCGTCGGCGCCCTCTCGACGTCGCAAGCCATCTCAATCGTCCTGTTGCCCCTCAGTATCCTGATGCTCGTTCGGCTTGCGCGGCAGGCACGCGCGAAGGGTCTCCCGCATGGAACGACACGAGTTCACGGTTGATCCCGACAGCGCGGGGCTGCGGCTCGACGTCTACCTCGCCGGTCTGCTGCCGCTGCAGTCGCGCTCGCAACTGCAGCGCCTGATCAAAGAGGGCGCGGTCGTGCTGGCCGGGCGGCCGACGAAGCCGAACACCTCGGTGAAGCCCGGCGACATCGTGACGATTGAGATCCCGGACGCTGCGCCCGCCACGCCCGTCGCGCAGGAACTGCCGCTGCCGGCCGTCTACCAGGACGAGGACGTCATCGTCGTCGACAAGCCAGCCGGTATGGTCGTGCACCCGGCTGCCGGACACGCCGAGGGCACGCTCGTCAATGCGCTGCTGTTTCACGCGGACAACCTGAGCGGTGTCGGCGGCGAACAGCGTCCTGGCATCGTCCACCGGCTCGACCGGGGCACATCCGGCCTCATGGTCGTCGCGAAGAACGATCTCGCCCACCGCGAGTTGACCCGCCAGTTCCACGATCGGGAGGTCGAGAAGGAGTACATCGCCCTCGCGTGGGGCGAAGTACACGCCGGCCGACGGATCGATCTCCCGGTCGGGCGCGATCCCGTTCATCGGGAGAAGATGTCCACGCGAGCCCGGCGGGCGCGCACGGCGGTGACCCGCGTGACGAAGTCCGTGAATCTGCGCGGCCTCTGCCTGCTGCACGTGGCGATCGCCACCGGCCGCACGCACCAGATCCGCGTGCACCTCAGCGCAATCGGGCATCCGATCGTCGGCGATTCCACGTACGGAGGCGTGCGCCACCGGATGCCGGCTCCGCTGCGCGCGGTGGAGCGTCTGGAGCGTCCATTTCTCCACGCGGCTCGGCTCGTGTTCACGCACCCCACCGACGGCCGGCGGATGGAGTTCACCTGTCCGCTCCCGCCCGACCTGCAGGGTGTACTCGACGAACTGGAAGCGCGCGTCGGAGAGACGCGCGACCATTGGGGCCTGTAGCGCGCCCTCGAGCGGCAGCGGGCCGCCGTGCCCGCGGCGGGTGAAGTTGGACGATGGCCATGAATGCAGAAGTCGAGCGTCCGGGCACGTTGCTGAGGCACGAGGTCGTCTACAGCGGGCGCATCTTCACCGTGAGTCGTGACCGCGTGCGGATGCCGAACGGCCACGAAGGGACGCTCGAGGTGGTGCGCCACCACGGCTCCGTCGTGCTCATCCCGATGCCAGACCCGGCACACGTGATCCTCGTCAGGCAGTATCGCTACGCCGTCGATCAGTGGATCTGGGAACTCGCGGCCGGCAGCCTCGAGCCGAACGAGGATCCGACGGAGGGCGCAGCCCGCGAATGCGAGGAGGAAACCGGCTGGGTGCCTGGACAGATCGAGCTGCTGGGCAGCTTCTACCCCACGCCAGGGTATTGCGACGAGAAGATGAACATCTTCAAGCTCACCGACCTGAAGAGACCCGGTCCCGGCCACACCGCCGCCCTGCCGGACGAGGACGAGGACATCAGGACGCGTGTCTTCTCGCTGGACGACGTGCGCGACATGACTCGTCGTGGAGAGATTCCGGACCTCAAGACCGCGGTGGGGCTGACGCTCCTCTAGGATTCGCCGGTCCTCGAGGCGGAGGACGGTGCGATACCTCTTTGCGGCCCGGCCTACCATTCGAAGATCTTCAGGGCCTCCTCCACCGTTCCAGCGTGGATGTCCACCGTGTCGGCGAGATTCCTCGCGTAGCCGCCCGCGAGGGTGACGACCAGCGGAACATCCAGTTCCTTCGCCGCGTTCATCACCAAGGCGTCGCGCCGTCGGAGTCCTTCCTTCGTCAGGCCCAATCCTCCCAGCATGTCGTCCTCGAACGGATCCGCCCCCGCCAGGTAGAAGGCGATGTCGGGACCGCTCGAGAACACCCTCGGGAGGGCACCCGAGAGCTGGCGGAGGTACGTCTCGTCGTCGGCGTAGTCCGGGAGGTGGATGTCGAGGGAGCTGTGCGGCTTGAACTGCGGGTAGTTGTGTTCCTGGTCGATGGAGAACGTGAAGACCGACCGATCGCCCGCGAAGATGAACGCGGTGCCATTGCCGTGGTGCACGTCACAGTCGATGACCGCCGCGCGCCGAATGAGGCCGTCGCGCCGCAGGATCTGGATGGCCACCGCGACGTCGTTGATGAGACAGAACCCCTCGCCGTGGTCCTCGCAGGCGTGGTGGAATCCGCCGCCAAGGTGCAGGCCGAGCCTGCGTGTCCGGCGGTAGGGCTCCGCAGCCGCCGGGCGGGCATCACGGTCGGGCGCGAGCGACAGGCGCGCGGCCAGCGTCGTGCCGCCGGCCATCAGCCTGAAACCCTGCACAACCTCGTCGGACATCCTCATCTCGAGCTGTGCCCGCTCGTCGGCGTCCATCGTTCCCAGGCGCAGCTTCTCGAGGTAGTCGGGGGTATGGACCAGCTCGAGATCCTCCCACGAGGCTGGCTCCGGTTCGATGAAGTCGCCGGCGGCCGCCAGGTGTCGATCGAGCAGGGCCCGGTGCAGCAGCGGGTACTTGCTGGTCTTGAAGACGTGGTTGCCGATGTCGATGTCGTAGCGAGGCGAGAAGACGATCGGCGCCATCTCGCCTGCCCGCTACGAGACGATCGTGGGTTCGAGCTCACCCGGGTGGTTCGAAGGCTCGGCGTCGCCCGGCGTGACCGGCTCGACGGCCGGCGGTGCCGCGGCGTCGGCGCGGGGCTGCAGGGCGAGCTCGAGCACCTCGTCGATGGTGGTGACGAGGTGAACCGTCATGTCCTTGCGCAGATCCTCGCTCAGGTCCTCGACGATGTTCTTCTCGTTGCGCACCGGCAGGATGACTTCGCGGATGCCGACCCGACGCGCGGCGAGCACCTTCTCCTTGATGCCGCCAACCGGCAGCACGCGCCCCGACAGCGTGATCTCGCCCGTCATCGCGAGGTCGCCGCGCACGGGCCGCTTCGACAATTCCGAGCACAGGGCGGCGACCATGGTGACGCCCGCGGAGGGGCCGTCCTTCGGGATGGCGCCCGACGGCACGTGCAGGTGGAGCTCGGACGACTTGTAGAAGTCCGGCTCGATCCCGTAGCGGGACGCGTTGGCTCGCAGCCACGATAGCGCGGCGCGGGCCGACTCCTTCATCACGTCACCCAAGTGCCCGGTCAGCGTGAGGGTGCCGCCGCCATGCATCCGGCGCGCTTCGACGAAGAGCACCTCGCCACCGGCTGGCGTCCACGCCAGGCCGATCGCGACGCCCGGGTTCTTCGTCCGCTCCTCCATCTCCTCGTCCATGAAATGGGGGGCGCCGAGCATCTCCACCACGACCTCGGGTGTGATCGCGATCGGGTCCTCGATGCCCTCGGCCCGGCGGCGAGCCGCCTTGCGGCAGAGCGCGGCGATCTCCCGCTCGAGGTTTCGAACGCCGGCTTCGCGCGTGTAGCCGCGAATGACCGCGCGGAGCGCAGCCTCGGTGAAGGTGATGAACTCCGGCGTCAGGCCGTGGTTCGTCACCTGCTTGGCGATCAGGTGCTCCTCGGCGATCTTGAGCTTCTCTTCCTCGGTGTAGCCGGGGAGCTCGAGCACCTCCATCCGATCGCGAAGGGCCGGCGGCACCGGGTCGAGCACGTTCGCCGTCGTGATGAAGAGCACTTCCGAGAGGTCGAACGGGACGTCGAGGTAGTGGTCGCGGAACGTGTTGTTCTGCTCGGGATCGAGCACTTCGAGCAGCGCCGACGCCGGGTCGCCGCGGAAATCGGATCCGAGCTTGTCGATCTCGTCGAGGATGAAGACCGGGTTCTTCGATTCGGCGCGGCGCAGACCCTGGACGATCTGCCCGGGCAGCGCGCCGATGTAGGTGCGCCGGTGCCCGCGGATCTCCGCTTCGTCGCGCATGCCGCCGAGCGAGATGCGGACGAACTTCCGTTCGAGCGACGTCGCGATCGACTTCGCCAGCGACGTCTTACCGACGCCTGGAGGGCCGACGAAGCAGAGGATCGGCCCCTTCACATTGGGGTTGAGCTTCCTCACCGCGAGATACTCGAGGATGCGGTCCTTCGCCTTCACCAGATCCGAGTGGTCCGCGTCGAGGACGTCTTTCGTGCGCTTGAGGTCGATGATCTCGTCCGTCTTCTTGTTCCAGGGCAGCGCCACGAGCCAGTCGAGGTACGTCCGCGAGACGGTGTACTCCGCCGCCGCCACCGGCATCTTCGACAGGCGATCGAGCTCGCGCAGCGCTTCCTTCTTGACGGGCTCGGGCATCCCCACCGCTTCGATCTTCTCCCGCAGTTCCTCGATTTCTTTCGTCTGATCGTCGCCCTCGCCGAGTTCCTTCTGGATCGCCTTCAACTGCTCGCGCAGGAAGTAATCACGCTGGTTCTTGCCGACTTCCGACTGTACCTGCGACTGGATCTTCGACCCGAGCTCGAGAACCTCGAGTTCCTTGATCAGGATCCGGTTGAGCAGGTCCATGCGGGCACGGACGTCGAGTGTCTCGAGCACCTCCTGCTTGGACGAGGTCGCGATCGTCGCCAGGCTGGACGCAATGAAATCCGCGAGCTTGGCTGGATCGGAGATGTTCAGCGCCAGCGTTTGGAGATCGTCCGACAGCAGCGGCGAGAGCGATACGACCTGCTGGAAGTTCGTCTTGATGTTCCGCTGGAGCGCGTCGATCTCGAGCTTGTCCGCGTCGCCGATTTCCTCGGGCGCCGTGGCGACCGTCGCGCGCAGGTACGGTTTCACCGCGAGCACCTGCTGCAGCTTCAGGCGCGCGAGGCCCTGGACGATCAGCCGAAGGCTGCCGTCGGGCAGCTTGAACATCTTGTGGATGTGCGTGGCCGTGCCGATCGGGTAGAGGTCGTCCTGGCCGGGCTCTTCCACCGCGGCATCGCGCTGGGTGAAGACGGCAATCAGCTTCCCGCCACCAATCGCGTCGTCGATCAGACGGATGGAACTCTCGCGGGCCACCGCGAGCGGCATGAAGGAATTGGGAAAGAGGACGGTGTCGCGCAGCGGGAGGACCGGGAGCTCCGGGGGAATCGAGAGTGCCCGCTCCCCGTCGATCGTCTCGTCAAACGTGGGGGCTTCGGGTTCATCGCTCATCGCGCCACTCTCCGTGAAGAGCCGCGACAGCGGGGAGCGCCGGCGCGGGGCAGGCGGGCGGGCTCCGCGGGGGAACCCGCCGCCGGCATCCGTCAGCTGGACATGTCGAAGAACAGCGCGGAAGACGACGCGCGCTGCGCCATCTGCCGCTCGCGCCGCTGGGCGTTCTCGCGCGCCGCCTCGCAGTCGCGGCAACGGACCGCGAACGGAAGCGCCCGCAAGCGCTGCTGCGCAATTTCCTCGCCGCACTCGAAGCAATTGCCGTACGCACCCTCTTCCAGACGGACGAGCGCCTCGTTGATCTTGTTGAGCGTCTCGGCCTTCATCTGAATGAGCGCGAACTCGATGTCTTCCTGGATTCCGGCCTCGGAGCTCTCGCCCGGGTCGAGGACCGTGTTCACCTTGCCTGACACGTTCTCGGTCCGGACGTCACGGATCTTCTCGTGGACCTGGCTCAGAATCTCACGCTTGCGCTCCTCGAGCATCTGCTTGAGGTCGCTGTATCGGGCCTTGTTCATGTGGCTCTTCTTGTTCGTCGCTTCCATGGTGCTGACGCTCCTTTCGCGTCGAGCCCCCGTGAGGGCGCTATCTTAGCACGACGCCTCATGCAAATGAACTGCCATTTGGGTTACAGTCCGTTCGCCTCGGCCATCGTCGGCCATCCCTGAGGATTCGCCTCCAGCTTCGTCCGACGACCCGGAACCGTAGTGTAGGTACTTCACACACACCTCAGCAGTGCAAACCCGACGGCAGTGTTCTAAGCCTTTACTGTCCAGCCAGTTAGGCTGTGCCGGAATTCCGAACCCCACAATCGGCCCACCGTCGCCTTTTTAGACGCTCGTTGTCGACATCCGGTTCTCCGGCAGGACATTTTTCTCATCGTCTCCTGTGAGGGACAACCTTGTGGCATCTGTGTCGTCCTGACTGTGGCCGAATGGCCGAGACTCGTCTCGTGCAGGTCGTTGACAGCGACGGCGCGTGCTCCGCCTGCTTCCGCCGTCGGATTCGTGTCGCCTGCGCCGTCACGTCGTGATTTCGCGACCGGTCGTCAGGTCACCACGCGGCGGGTTTGACCGGCCGTGCGGGCTGTGCGAAGCTGTCCGGATGCAGTGTCCATTGTGCGAGCGGCGGCAGGCACGCCGGCGGTGTCCGGCGCTCGGTCGTGAGATCTGTGCGGTCTGCTGCGGTTCGAAGCGGCTGTCGGAGATCGCCTGCCCGGCGGACTGCGGATACCTGGTGTCGGCACAGGCTCACCCGCCGGCTGCCATCCGTCGTCAGCACGAGCGGGACCTCGGCTTCATCATCGCCATGCGGGAGGGGCTCTCGCAGATCCAGTCCGACCTGTTCTGGGCCGTGCTGACCTTCGTGGCCGGCTTCGAGGGCGACCCCCTGCTGAAGCTCACCGACCAGGATGCCGCGGAGGCGGCCGGCTCGCTGGCCGCGACGTACGAGACGGCGGACCGTGGCGTCATCTACGAGCATCGTCCCAACTCGCTGGTCGCGCAGCGCCTGGCGACCGACATCCAGCGGTTCCTCGCCGAGCTGGCGCGGGAATCAGGGCGGCCCGTGCCCGATCGCGACGCCGCCGTCGTGCTGAGGCATCTCGAGAAGGGCGCCCGAGAGGCCCAGCGGATCCTCGGCGAGGGCCCGACCAACGCCCTCGATGCCATCGGCCGCGTCATGCAGGCCGTCGGGCGCGCGCGCGCCGACGAGGCCTCTGGGAAGGACGTGCCCGTCGAGACGAGTGGATCGGTCATCGTCCGCCCGTAGCGGGCCGGTGTCGCCCGCTGCTCGTGTGGACAATCTGCTATAATTGGGGTTTCGCGTTTTGGCGGACGGAGCGGCCGAAGACCTTCCGGTCTTCTTCAGCATCAGGAAGCGAAGTATGGCGAAGCGGTGTGAAATCTGCGGAAAGGGACCGGCGTACGGCCGGAACATCAGCCACGCGCACAACGTGACCCCGCGGCGGTTCGAGCCGAACCTCCAGACGGTGCGTGCGTCGGTCAACGGTGGCGTGAAGCGCCTGCGTGTGTGCACGCGGTGCCTGCGGTCGGGAAAGGTCGTCAAGGCCGCGTAGGTGCCTATGCATCAGCCGATTTCGACGCCGGCGGCTCCTGCCGCGATCGGACCGTACTCGCAGGCGATCCGTGCGGGAGACTTCCTGTTCGTCTCCGGCCAGATCCCGCTCGACCCCGCGACGGGCACACTGCTCGAGGGTGACGTCAGGGCGCAGACCCAGCGGGTCCTCGAGAACCTCGGCGGAATTCTCGAGGCGGCTGGAGCGTCGTTCGATCAGGTGGTGAAGACGACCGTCTACCTGGTGGACATGGGCGACTTCCCGGCGATGAACGAGGTCTACGGAAAGTACTTCGCCTCTCCGGCGCCCGCCCGGGCGACCGTCCAGGTCGGCCGCCTGCCCAAGGACGTGCGCGTCGAGATCGATGCGGTCGCGTACCTCAAGACCGAGTGAGCGAAGGCCGGGCCTATCTCGCGGCCCGCTCGACGGACAACACCCCCGTGACCTTGCGCAGCGACTTGAACACCTTCTCGAGGTGTTTGAGGTCGCGTATCTCGAGCGTCATGTCGATGTGGTCGAGGTGCCCATCGTGGGTCTTCGCCTCGATGTTCGTGATGTTCGTGTCCCCGATCTTGGCGCTGATTTCCGCCAACAGGCCCTTCCGATCCTCGACGACCAGGGCAAGGTCCACCGTGTACCCGCCCTGGTCTGCGGTCCGGTCCCACTCCACCTCGATGCGCCGATCCGGCGTGTACAGGAGGTTGGTGACGTTCGGGCACGTCACCGCGTGCACCGACACACCCTTGCCGCGGGTGATGTAGCCGACGATCTTCTCGCCGCGGATCGGATTGCAGCACCGGGCCCGGATCACGAGCAGATCGTCCGCCCCGCGCACCTTGATCTTGTCGCTGTCGCCTGAGAGCGCCCGGCGCACGGCGGACACGACGCCCGTGGTCGGGCGTTCCTTGAGTTCCTCGACCGGCACGAGCTTGTCGAGCACCTGCCGCGCCTGGAGCCTGCCGAAGCCGATCGCCGCCAGCAGTTCCTCCACCTTCTGCATGCTGAACGCGGCGCTGGCCTTTTGCAGCTCGGCGTCTGACATCAACGTCTTCAGGTTCAGGTCGAAGCGGCGGATTTCCTTCTCGAGCATCCGCTGGCCGAGGTCGACGGCGCGGAGCTTCTCCTCGCCTTCCAGGTAGTGCTTGATCTTGTTCTTGGCGCGCGAGGTCGTCACGAAGTTGAGCCAGTCCCGGCTCGGCTTGTGTTTCGCCTGCGTCACAATCTCGACGATGTCGCCGTTCTTGAGCTGGGTGCGGAGGGGCACCATCCGGCCGTTGACGCGCGCGCCGACGCATTGGGCGCCGACGTCGGTGTGGATCGAGTATGCGAAGTCCACGGGCGTCGCGCCGCGCGGGAGGGGCTTGACCTGGCCCTTCGGCGTGAAGGTGTAGACCTCCTCCGGGTAGAGGTCGATCTTGAGGTTCTGGATGAACTCCTGCGGGTCGCGCACCTCCTGCTGCCACTCGAGCAGTTGGCGCAGCCACACGAAATACGGTTCGTCACGCTCGGCGCCGACCCGGCCTTCCTTGTACTTCCAGTGGGCGGCGATCCCTTCCTCGGCACGCAGGTGCATCTCCTCGGTCCGGATCTGCACCTCGAAGGGGAATCCACCCTCGCTGATGACCGACGTGTGGAGCGACTGATAGCCGTTCGGGCGCGGCATCGCGATGAAATCCTTGATGCGGCCCGGAACCGGCGACCACGTCTGGTGGATGATGCCGAGCGCCGCGTAGCAGTCCTTGATCGTCTTGGTGACGATGCGCAGCGCGACGAAATCGTACACGCGATCCAGATCGATCTTCTGGCGGCGGAGCTTCTGGTGGATGCTGTAGAGGCGCTTGGTGCGGCCGTCCACCTCGATGACGGGCACCTGCGCGTCACGCAGCTTCGACACAATCGTGCGCCGCAGCTCTTCGACGACTCCCTCGCTGGCCTTCCGCCGACGTTCGACGCGCGCCTTCAGCAGCTCGTACGCATCGGGCTCGAGGAAGCGGAACGCCAGTTCCTCCAGCTCGTTCTTGACCTTCGCCATGCCCAGGCGGTTGGCGATCGGCGCGTAGATGTCGAGCGTCTCCTGGGCGATGTGCAGCCGGCGGTCCTCGGGCAGGAAGTTGAGCGTCCGCATGTTGTGGAGGCGGTCCGCCAGCTTCACGAGGATGACGCGAATGTCGTCGACCATCGCCAGGAGCATCTTCCGGAAGTTCTCGGCCTGGCGTTCTTCGCTCGACGAGAAGGTGATCGCGCTGATCTTGGTGACGCCCTCGACGACGTGGGCGACCTCGCGGCCGAACGTCTGTTCGAGGCGCTCGGTGGTGGTGAGGGTGTCCTCGACGACGTCGTGGAGAAGCCCGGCGGCAATGGTCACCGCGTCCATCTTCATGTCGGTGAGGATCGTCGCCACCTCGAGGGGATGGACCAGGTAGGGCTCCCCGGAGTGGCGAACCTGTCCCTTGTGCTCGAGGGCCGAGAACACGTAGGCCCGTCTGAGCAGCTCGAGGTCGGCGTCCGGGTTGTACTCCCGGACCTTTTCCAGCAGGTCTTCGAAACGGATCACGTTGAATGGTGTCTAATGAGATGGTGACGTTCGAGCTTCTCATCATAGAAGCCGACCCCGGGGGGGTCAAGTTTGGGGGAGCCAGTCGGACCGGTTCGCTTGACTTGTCAATTTTCCGTTCACTATACTGGCGCGACCACCCGGGTCCGTCCTCAGGACCCACGGGTTCGGTCACAACACACGAGTCAACTACTCTTCGCGATCATTATCCCAGACCGTTGAAGACCGCTCTCCCGCGGTTCGGGGGCAAGGGGGATGCAATGCAGAGGCGGTTCAAGGCGGCGTCGCTGGTTGTTGTGCTGACAGCCTTCAGCCTGACGCTGGTCGGTTGCGCGCAGCTAGGCGTGTTGAAGGCGCGCAAGGCCTTCAAGGAAGCGAACGTTCTGTATCAGCAGCAGGACTACAAGCGGGCGGCGGAACGGTACGAGGAGACGGTTCAGAACGACCCGAACCTGTCGACCGCGTATTTCTATCTGGCCAACAGCTACGACCAGATGTACAAGCCCAGCCGGAAGGGTGAGAAGCAGAACGACGAATATCTCACGAAGGCGATCGAGAACTACCGGAAGTGCGCCGACAAGGAGAAGGACGCGAAGCTGAAGAAGCTGTCCCTCGAATACCTCGTGGCGGCCTACGGTCCCGACAAGATGAACGATCCGGCGCAGGCCGAACCGCTCGTGCAGGAGATGATCCGCCTCGAGCCGACCGAGCCCAGCAACTACTTCATCCTCTCGAAGATGTACGAGGATGCCGGGCAGTACGAACTGGGCGAGCAGACGCTCCTGAAGGCCAAGGAAATGCGGCCGAACGACTCGAGCACCTACATGCAGCTGGCGGGCTTCTACAACCGCCAGGGCGAGTTCGAGAAGACGATGGCCGCCCTGCAGGAACGCGCCGACAAGGAACCGAACAACCCCGAGGCGTTCTACACGATTTCGTCGTATTACTGGGAGAAGGCCTATCGCGACTTCCGCCTGAAGGACGCCGAGAAGCTGAACTACATCACCCTGGGCCTGACTGCTGCCGACAAGGCACTCCAGCTCAAGGCCGACTATCCGGAAGCCCTGACCTACAAGAACCTCCTGCTGCGGTCTCAGGCCCTCGTCATCAAGGACCCGGCCAAGCAGAAGGAACTGCTCAAGGAAGCCGACACGCTGCGTGACCGTGCGATCGATCTGCGCAAGCAGAAGGCTGGCGGCAAGTAGGTTTCCCGGTCCCCTTCGCCTCTCGCGTGACCCTCTCGAGCCGTCCGATCCGCAAGGGTCGGACGGCTCATCTTGTGTACCGACACCCGCGCCCTTCGCGGCGTCGATGATGCCCACGATCTCGCCGCACCGCACGCCAGGGGCGCCGATGACATACAGGGTCTTGTCCTTGCGCCGGTCGAAGATCGTTCGTAGACGCGTCTCCAGGTCGCCTGGCGCCACATCCTGGCGGTTGATGGAGAGCACCCGGCCGGCTGTGTACTCCACGACGACGGCCGTCGGCGGCGCCTCGGGGTTTGCCGGACGGTCGGTGTCATGGCGAAGCCTCCTTGCCCTGGTAGACACCGAGAGCCGGGAGTCGGTCCGTTCCGCGGTGGTTGCGTGAGGGGGTCGTACACGAAAACAGACGGCCGGCTCGCACCGCGAACCGGCCGTCTGAGAGGTGGTCTGTCTGCCTGTCCTACAGCGAACGAAACGGCCTATCGGCCAGCCCCGGCCTGCACGCCGGCAGCCTGGCGCATGCCTTCCGTGACGATCCCGACCTTCTCGACACCGGCGCCCTTCGCCGCGTCGATGACCTCGACGATGTCGCCGTAGCGCAGCGTCGGGGCCCCGATGATGAACATCGTCTTGTCCTTGCGCTGCTCGAAGATCGCCCGGAGGCGCGTCTCGAGCTCGGCCATCGTCACGTCCTGCTTGTTGATCGTCAACTTGCGGTCCGCCGTGTAGTCCACGACGATCTGGTCGGTCTTGACCTCCGCCGCCTGCGGCGTGTTGGTCTCGAGCGGCAAGTTGATGTCGAGACCCTTCTGGCTCAGCGGAAGGGCAGCGAGGAAGATGACGAGGAGGACGAGGAGCACGTCGATCAGCGGGGTGACGTTCATGTCCGCACTGGCGTGCGGCACTTCACCCTTGACGATCTTCTCGGCTCCGTGGTGCTTGTGTGCGTGAGCCATGTTACCTGCCCCCTCCCTGGCCGATCTTGCGCTCGGTAATCAAGCCCACGTTCTCGATCTGGGCCGCGCGGAGCTTGTCCATCGCGCTCATCACGGCTGAGTACGGCGCATCCACGTCCGCCTTGATCAGAACGATCTTTTCCTTCTTGGCCTCGAGCGCCTCGTTGACCTTCTGGACCAGATCGTCTTCGCGAACCGGCACGGCGTTCAGGAAGAAGCGCTTATCAGCCGCGATGGCGATGACCGTCTGCTCCTGCGTCTCCGGCTTGTCGGCCGAGTTGGACGCCTGAGGGAGCCTGACGTCGACGCCCTTCTGTAGCATCGGCGCGATCAGCATCATGATGATCAGCAGCACCAGCATGACGTCGACGAGCGGCGTCACGTTGATGTCCGCTTTCAATGAGCCTTTTGCACCAATATCCATTGACATTGTGGCGATCTCCTAAGCTAGCAAACCGACGCGAGCGAGCCGGTGCCCGAAGCCGGCGAGTCGGGCGGAGCTCGGAACCCCGCCCGACGACCGTCGAAATCTGGAACAGCGGAACGCGACGACGCTAGACGGATTTCTTGATGAAGAAGTCCACCATCTCCGACGAGGAGTTGTCCATCTCCACGTTGAAGTACTCGATCCGGCCCGTGAGGTAGTTGTAGAACCACACCGCCGGGATGGCGACCAAGAGTCCGAGCGCCGTCTCGACGAGCGCTTCCGCGATACCGGCCGACACGGCGCCGATGCCGCCCGACCCGGTGGCCGCGATGCCCTGGAACGCGTTGATGACGCCGACGACCGTGCCGAGCAGCCCGACGAACGGAGCCGTCGCGCCGATGGTCGCGAGCGCGGACACCATCTTCTTGAGGTCGGAACCGGTCAACGCCGAGGCGCGCTGGATGGCGCGGCGGACGGTGTCAACCATGTCTTCCTTGCTCATCTTCTCGCCACCCTCCTGCGCGAACTGGTATTCCTGCAGGGCCGCGAGAACGACCTTGGCGAGGTGGCTGTAGCGGTATTCCTTCTTGGTCGCGAGCGCGATGGCGTCCTTCAGACGGCCTTCCTTGAGCGCCTTGGCGACCTGCGGGGCGAACAGCTTCGACTGTTTCCGCGCCTGGATATACGTGTAGATGCGCTCGATGGCCACGCCGAACGACAGCATCGACATGAAGAAGAGCACGTACGCGATACCCTTCGCGAAGTATCCCATCTGATTCCAGATTTCGAGCAGATTCATCTGACCATCCTCCGAGTGTTCTGACGAGTTACCAGCCCCCGGGCGAGACCCGGGCACTTTCATGCGCCTTCCGAGGCGATCTCCTGTCTCCCGCTACCTCACTGCAGCGTGAAGTTCACGGTTACCGTCATGATGACCGGCACCGGCACGCCGTTCAGGAGGGTCGGCGTGAATTCCCACTGGCGGACCGCTTCGAGTGCGGCCTGGTCGAGCAGCGGAATCGAGCGCAACACCTTGGCATCCTTGACCTTCCCATCGGGTCCGATGGTGGCCTCGATGATGACAACGCCCTGCACACGAGCCGACTGCGCGATTGCCGGATATACCGGCTTGACGTCCCTGGTCTTGGTCGGCGGCTTGATGTTGCCACCAACGCGGACCGGCGCCTGCGGCGGCGGCGGCGGCGGCGGGGCATCGGGCAGCCCGCCAACGACACCACCCACGACGCCCCCGGGCACGCCACCTTCCACTCCACCCTGCACGCCACCCTCCAAACCGCTGTTGAGGCCCGACTCAGGCTTGATCTGAGACGGCGCCTGAACCGGCGCGGCATTCGGGTTGACGTCCATGACCGGCGGCGGCGCGGCAGCCTGGGCCGGTGGTGGTGGTGGTGGTGGTGGTGGCGGCGGCGGCGGAGGGGCCGCAAACGCCATCATGATCGGCGGGGTCGGCAGAATGTCAGCCGCCATCAGCGGGACGATGACGATCGCGCCGATGAGGACTAGGTGAACAAGAAACGAGAGCGGCACGGTGTACCACTTCTTGCTCCCGATCTTGATCGAAGGATTGACTACGTCACCAAACAGATCGCGTGGCACCGGTCTACTCCTCCTGCTCGCTCGTTCTCAGCAAGGCGGCCGATTATAGCCAGTCCGAAAAAGAGGTGTCAACGAAACGCCGGCTCTGGCACGCCTGACTGATTAGACACCGGTTATGGAAAAGTGGGTGATCGGGAACGGTCGGGTCAGGCTCTGACGAGGGCGCCCGCGAGACCGAAATCGGGGCATTGTATCGATCCGACCCGCCGCAAGTCAAACCACCCGTCATCGAACCAACCTCATGACCATCGGAACGCCACTCGACGGCTTGAATCGGATCGGACGGCTGGCGGCCCCATGGACCGCCAACCGCGCCGCCTTTCCCCGTTCTTCGGCGTCCGTTTCGCCCGTTACTTCGCGTCCACCGGAATCCGCATTCCGTAGAACGAACGCCACACGAACACCACGGACACGAGGAAGAACGCCGCGCTCAGCGCCCAGCCGAACCCGGTCCCCAGCTGGTCCTTCAGCTGCACGGCAAGCTCGACCGCAAGCAGGCCGAACAGGGTCGTGAACTTGATCACCGGGTTCATCGCGACCGAGGACGTGTCCTTGAACGGATCGCCAACCGTGTCGCCGACGACCGTCGCCGCGTGCAGCGGCGTCCCCTTCTCCTTCAGTTCGACCTCGACGATCTTCTTCGCGTTGTCCCACGCGCCGCCGGCGTTCGCCATGAAGATCGCCTGGTAGAGCCCGAACAGCGCGATCGATACGAGGTAGCCGATGAAGAAATACGGCTCCAGGAACGCGAACGCGAGGGTCGAGAAGAAGACGGTCAGGAAGATGTTGAACATTCCCTTCTGCGCGTACTGCGTACAGATGGCGACCACCTTCTTGCTGTCCGCCACCGACGCCTTCTCGCTGCTCTCGAGCTTGATGTTCTTCTTGATGAACTCGACCGCCCGGTAGGCGCCGGTCGAAACGGCCTGGATGGACGCGCCGGTGAACCAGTAGATGACCGCCCCGCCCGTGACCAGCCCCAGGAGGAACGGAGCGTGGAGCAGCGACAGGTTCGCCACCAGTTCCGGCTGCAGCCCCTTGGTCAGCATCATGATGATCGAGAAGATCATCGTCGTGGCGCCGACGACCGCGGTCCCGATGAGCACCGGCTTGGCTGTCGCCTTGAAGGTGTTGCCGCCGCCGTCGGCCGCCTCGAGCAGGTCCTTGGCTTCGCTGAAGTTCACGTCGAACCCGAACTCCTTCTTCAGCTCCTGCTTGATGTTGGGCAACGTCTCGATGACCGACAACTCGAAGACCGACTGCGCGTTGTCGGTGACCGGCCCATACGAGTCCACCGCGATGGTGACCGGCCCCATGCCGAGGAAGCCGAAGGCCACCAGGCCGAAGGCGAACACCGCCGGCGCCAGCATCATGGTCGCCGGGAACGTCGTGCTGACCAGGAACCCGATGCCCATCAGCGACACGATGGCGAGGCCCAGCCAGTAGGCGCTGAAGTTTCCGGCCACCAGGCCGGAGAGGATGTCGAGCGACGCGCCGCCCTCGCGGGCCGACGTCACGACTTCCTTGACGTGCGCCGACGTGGTCGACGTGAACACCTTCACCAGCTCGGGGATGATCGCGCCCGCCAGCGTGCCGCACGTGATCACGGTGGAGAGCTTCCACCACAGCGTGCCGTCACCGAGGTTCGGGATCAGGAGGTAGGACACGACGTACGTGATCACGACGGAGATGATCGACGTCAGCCACACCAGCGTCGTCAGCGGGTGCTCGAAGTTCATCTTCGCGACGTCGCCGAACTTCGCCTTGGCCCACACCCCGTTGAGCAGGTAGGAGATGCCGCTTGCGAAGATCATCATGATGCGCATCACGAAGATCCAGACGAGCAACTGCACCTGCACCGCCGGATCGTGCACCGCGAGGAGGATGAACGAGATCAGCGCGACGCCGGTCACGCCGTACGTCTCGAATCCGTCGGCCGTCGGCCCGACCGAGTCGCCCGCGTTGTCGCCCGTGCAGTCGGCGATGACGCCCGGGTTGCGCGCGTCGTCTTCCTTGATGTTGAAGACGATCTTCATCAGGTCGGACCCGATGTCGGCGATCTTCGTGAAGATGCCGCCGGCGATCCGGAGGGCCGCGGCGCCGAGCGACTCGCCGATGGCGAAGCCGATGAAGCACTGCCCCGCGTAATCGCCCGGGATGAACAGCAGGATCGCCAGCATCATGAACAGCTCGACGCTGATGAGCAGCATGCCGATGCTGATGCCGGCCTTGAGCGGAATCGCGAACACCGGAAACGCCTTCCCCTTCAGGCTCGCGAAGGCCGTCCTCGAGTTGGCGAAGGTGTTGATCCGGATGCCGAACCAGGCGACGCCGTAGCTTCCGGCGATCCCGAGCACACTGAAGGCAAGGATGATGATGACCCGACTGGCCGCGAAGTGCTGCAGAGCACCGAAGTAGACGACGATGATCACGCCGATGAAGGCCTCGAGGATCATCAGGAACTTGCCCTGCTGCAGCAGGTAGGTCTTGCAGGTCTCGTAGATGAGCTCGGAGATTTCCCGCATCGACGAGTGCACCGGCAACGCCTTGAGCTGCTGGTAGACGACCAGGCCGAAGCCCAGGCCGCCCAGGCAGACCAGCAGGCCGACCATCAGGAGCGTCCGGCCGTTGACGCCCATGAAGTTGGTCTGACCGAGATCGGGCAGCCTCAACGACGCCTCGCCGCCGGCGTGTTCGGTCACCTCGACGGGCTGGGCCGCCGCGGTGGACGCGAGGACCGCGGGAGCCGACAACAACGAAATCGCGGCTACAGCCAGCAGCAGCATCGCGAAGGAACGCCGCCGCCCGCGCAGACCTGCGGCGCCGCGTGTCAAGAGCACAGAAAGCACGTTCATGTCACCTCTTTGTTCGGCGGAACACGGGAAAGAACCGACAACCGGAGCCGCACGATGCGCCCCCGTGAGCCCAGGGTGGGGAGCCGACAAGCAAGGCCCGACAACTCAAGCTCCACAATTATAGGTAAGCTCGTGCGCCGATGACAAATCGCGCGTGGCCAACCGCTAGGGCCGTCGCGCCAAGAGCCGGTCTGCGATCGCCATGCCGCCGGTCAGGAAGATCTTGACGCCCTCTTCCACCGTGATGTCCGGCAGCACCAGCGCATCGCGCGGGTAGACGTAGATGTCGCCCAGGTACAGGTTGTTCGTCGGAAGGTAGACGGCGGCGAACGGGCGCAGTCCCGTGCCGGTGTCGAGCTCGAATTCCTTCGTCACGAACCCCATCCGCAGGCCGCCGCACGAGTCCTCCACCATCACGACACGCTTGAGGCCTGATTCGTTCTCGGGCGAGAACGCAGCGAGCAACTGCTTGACGGGTGAGTAGATGGTCCCGAAGACGGGGACCCTCACCAGATAGCCCTCGGCCCGGGACAGCAGTCGCTTCCCGAGCACGTTGCTCGCGACGACGCCCACGACGAGGACGAACGCCGCGGTCGTGGCGAGACCCAGCCCAGGGACCTGGCGGCCGAGCCAGCGCTGGTACACCGGGTCGGTCAACCCGTCGATGATCTGGAAGATCCAGAGGAGCGCCGCCACGCTGATGATCAGGGGAACGGCGACGAAGAACCCGGCGATGAACCGGCGCCGCAGCCAGAGGACGGCTCGAGGTGTGGCCATGGTGAAGAAGACACCCCGGGAGAGAGAGTCCTCGCCGGATCATCTCTCCCGGAGCGATAAGCACTGCTGACCGCCGCCGCAGCGGCCTACGACGCGCGGGCGCCGTTTCGCGAGCCCTTGCGCTGACGCGCGGTCGTCGTCGGGCGCTGGGCTGCGGGCATCGCCGCCGACGCCGCGACGATCCGCGCCCCGCCCTTGCCGTGCCGCCAGAACGTGACGATCGCCGCCGCGATGAACACGCTCGAATACGTGCCGGTGATGATCCCGACGATCATGGTGAACGCGAAGCCGCGGAGCACCTCGCCGCCGAAGAAATACAGCGCGATGACCGACAAGAGCGCCGTGCCGCCGGTGATGATCGTCCGGTTCAGCGTCTGGTTGACCGCGACGTTGACGATGTCCTTGATGTTGTCCCGCCGCATCCCTCGCAGGTTCTCACGGACGCGGTCGAAGATGACGATCGTGTCGTTGGTCGAGTACCCGGTCATCGTGAGCAGCGCGGCGATGATGTTCAGCGACATCTCGTAGCGGAAGAACATCAGAAGCGCCATCGTGATCAGGATGTCGTGCAGCGTCGCCACCGTGGCGCCGACGGCGAAACTCAGCTCGAACCGGAACCAGAGGTAGAGCAGGATGAAGAACAGCGAGAGCAGGAAGGCCCACGTGCCCTTGCTGGCCAACTCCTGGCCGACGACCGGTCCGACGACTTCCGTCCCGGCCACCTTGAACGCCCCAAGGCCTCCCGCCCTGACGGCCGCCTGGATCTCGTCCGCCGTCCGCGTCAGCTCGGTGCCCGACTCCTTGCCCGTGTGCGGCACGCGCACGAGGATCTCGCGCTGGACCTCGGTGCCGTAGGTCTGGACGACGACGTTCTGACCGCCGCCGGGAAAATGCTTGTCGAGCGCCGTCCGCACCTGGTCGATGCTCGGCCGCTGCTGGTCGAACTGGAGAACGACCTGCGTGCCACCCGAGAACTCGACGCCGAGCGGGATGCCCGTGGTCCAGATCATCACGAGGCCCGCGAGAATCAGGACCCAGGAGACGACGAGGGCGTGCCAGCGATATTTGACGAAGTTGTAGTTCGGGTTGTGGAAAATCTGCATGACTAGATGCTCAGCGTATCCGAGTGACGCTCTGCCAGGACGACCTCGAACATCGTCTTCGAGACGAACGTCGCGGTGAACAGGTTCGAGACGAGACCGAAGAACAGCGTCGTCGCAAAGCCCCGGATCGGCCCGGTGCCGAACTGGAACAGGAACGCGGCCGAGATCAGGGCCGACAGGTGCGTGTCGACCAGCGTGAGGAACACGCGGCTGAACCCGGTGTTGATCGACGCGCGCACGCCGCGCTGCGCCGCCAGTTCCTCCTTGATCCGCTCGAAGATCAGCACGTTCGAGTCGACGCCCACGCCCATCGTGAGCACGAAGCCCGCGATGCCCGGCAGCGTCATCGTCGCGCCGATGTAGGCCATCGCTCCGAGCAGGATGATCAGGTTGAAGACCAGCGCGACGACCGAGTTCACGCCCGACAGCTTGTAGTAGAACAGCATGAACAGCGCGACCAGCGTGAGGCTGGCGAGCGACGCGATCACGCCCGCGCGGATCGAATCGGCGCCGAGCGTCGGACCAATCGTCTGCTGCTGGAGGTAGGTGAGCGGCGCAGGCAGCGCGCCCGACCGCAGCTTGAGGGCGAGATCCTCGGCCTCCTGCATCGTGAAGCTGCCCGTGATCTGCCCCTCGTCCGCGATGCGTGACTCGATGTTCGGCGCCGACACCACCGTCCGGTCGAGCACGATCCCCAGCCGTCGGTTGATGTTCTCGGAGGTTGCCCTGGCGAACTTCGTCGCACCGTCGGGCTTGAGCGAGAAGTGGATCGCCGGCTGGTTGAAGCTGTCCGGCCCCTCCTTCGCGCTGCGCAGGTCGCGGCCCGTGATGATCGGCACCTTCCGCACCAGGTAGTACACCGTCGCCGGCCGCTCACCCGCCGCCACCCGCCCTTCGACCCCGGGGAGCACCTCGGTGTTCGGCGGCTCCTGGCCGTTGGTCGCCTGCAGCAGGTTCTCGCGCGAGCCCGCCGGCCCCTGTTCGACGAGCTTCAGCTCGAGGAGCGCGGTGGACTGGATGACGCTCTTCGCCCGCTCGATGTCGGTAACCCCGGGCAACTGCACGAGGAGCTGGTCGCCCGCGGCTCCCTGCTTGGCAATCATCGGCTCGGCCACGCCGAGCTCGTTGACGCGACGCTCGATGGTCTGCTGCGCCTGCGTGACCGCCGCTGCCGCCAAGTCGTTGGCGATGTTCGGTTTCATCACGAAGGTGTAGGTGCCGCCCGTGCCGCCTTCGCGGTTGTAGCTGGCCTGGATGCCCGCCGAGGCCTGCCGCAGCAACGCGTCCTGGGCGGGCGGCACGCCCGTCACCTGGAACGACGTCGGGCCGAGCGTCTTGAAGGTCGCGCCCGTGATACCCGCTTTCTCGATGTCCTCGCGCACCCGCTCGGCGCTCGTCTCGGTTTCGAGCCGGAGCGCTTCGTCGGTCTGCACGCGCAGGACGAGGTGCACACCACCCTTCAGGTCGAGTCCAAGCCGGATCTTCTTGTCCGGCGGGATGATCGCCCACAGGCAGGCACCGATGATGACAACTATCAGGAGGATGCGCCAGCGAAGGTTGTTCATGCTTGAGTTGTGTCGGTCACGACCGGGTCCTGCCCCTGGAACCCTGCGATCGCGGCCTTGGAAATTTCGACGGTAACCTTATCGGCAATCTGCACCTTCACCGACTTGTCGGCAATCCTCGAAATGGTCCCGTAGATGCCGGCGCTGGTGACGATGCGATCCCCGACCTTGAGCGCGTCGATGAACTGCTGCACCTTCTTCTGCTTCCGCTTCATCGGCAGCAGGAGCACGAAGTACACGATGGCCAGCGCCAGCACGAACGGCAGGAACTGGACCCAGGGGCTTACGTTGCTGTCGGCCGGCGTGGCCATGGCCACGACGGTTAGGGCATGAGCAATCATTGATGTCATGAGTCGACCGACCGGCGGGTAAAGGTCTGACGGTATTCCTGTAATAGCTGATCGAGCGAGCCAAACACTATAGCCTCTCTGATCCTCCGCATCGTGTCAAGGTAAAAGGTGAGGTTATGCAACGTGTTAAGGGTTGATGCGCCGATCTCGCCGGCCACATAAAGGTGCCGCAGGTACGCGCGCGAGAAGTGACGGCACGTGTAGCACCGGCACTCGGAATCCGGCGGCGCCGGGTCGGCGGCGAACCGGGCGTTCTTGATGTTGAGGCGCCCCTGGCGCGTGAAGAGTTGACCATTGCGGGCATTCCGGGTGGGCATGACGCAGTCGAACAGGTCGATGCCGCGCGCCACGCACTCGACCAGGTCCAATGGCGTGCCGGTTCCCATCAAATACCGGGGTCGGTCCTCCGGCAGCGCCGGCGTGGCCGCCGCCACGATATCGTACATGAGGTCCGGCGGCTCGCCGACGCTGAGGCCGCCAATCGCATACGCCTCGAACCCGATGTCCACCGTCGCCTGGGCACTGGCGGCGCGCAGATCCGTGAAGGTGCCGCCCTGGACGATCCCGAACTGCGCCTGACCCGGATTGGTGCCGGCCTCCTGTGCCACGAATCGTTCCCGACACCTCATCTCCCAGCGCAGCGTCCGCTCCATCGAAGCCGCCGCCTGGTCACGGGTCGCCGGGTAGCCCAGACATTCGTCGAGCACCATCGCGATGTCCGAACCCAGGTTGGCCTGGATGTCGGTCGCCTTCTCCGGCGTGAGCAGGTGCTCGCTGCCGTCGAGGTGGGACCGGAAATGGATGCCCGTTTCGTCGATTGTTCGCCTGGCGCCAAGAGAGAACGCCTGGTAGCCGCCGCTGTCGGTGAGGATTGGCCGATCCCAGGCCGCGAACCGGTGGAGGCCACCGAGGCGGGCGACCAACTCGTCGCCGGGCCGGAGGTACAGATGGTAGGTGTTGGCGAGGATGATCTCGGCGCCGAGTTCGACCAGGTCGCGGGGGAGGACGCCCTTCACGGCTCCCTGGGTGCCGACGGGCATGAACGCCGGCGTCCGGACCGTGCCGTGCGCCGTGGTCATCTCCCCGGTCCGAGCGACGCCGGATGAGTGGGTGACCCGGAAGGTGAAAGTCGCGAGCATGCGGTATAGTATGACGACTCCGAGAGGCTTCCTCGACGTGAAAAAGCTCCGTGTTGGTGTCATCTACGGCGGCCGGTCCAGCGAGCACGAGGTGTCGCTCGCCTCGGCGGCGGCCGTCATCGCAAATCTCGACCGAAAGAAATACGACCCGGTGCCGATTCGGATCGAGCGGGACGGCCGGCTGACGATTGCGGACCGCCCGCCCACGACGACCATCGCGTCGGACGTGATTGCGAAGGCCCGCCAGGAGGCCGCGCGCCCGACTCGATCGGGCCGCGAAGCTTACCTGGTGCCGCATCCCGGCGAAGAAACCCTCCTCACGATCGAACGGTCGCAGGGAGAAGCGGTCGGCCGCGAGAACGCCTACGTCGCCGGCCTGTCGCTGGACGTCATCTTCCCGGTGCTCCACGGACCGTACGGTGAGGACGGTACGGTGCAGGGCCTGCTGGAACTCGGGAGCGTGCCCTACGTGGGCGCGGGCGTCCTCGCGTCGGCTGTCGCCATGGACAAGGCGATGATGAAGACGGCCTTCGCCGGCCGCGGTCTCCCGATGGTCCCCCATCTCGTGGTGATGCGCGCCGACTGGGCCGCCTCGCCCGAACCGGTGGCCACGATGATTGGCGAGCGGCTCGGCTATCCGGTCTTCGTCAAGCCGGCAAACCTCGGGTCGAGCGTCGGCATCTCGAAGGTCAAGTCCGCAGCCGACCTCGGCGCGGCGATCTCGGTGGCCGCGGAATTCGACCGGAAGATCGTGATCGAGGCCGCGGTGCCGGCGGCCCGCGAGATCGAGTGCTCGGTGCTCGGCAACGACCGCCCCGAGGCCTCCGTCCCGGGCGAGGTCGTGCCGTCGCGCGAGTTCTACGACTACGACGCGAAGTACCTGGACGAATCGCAGACGACAATCCCGGCACCGCTGGACGCGGCACAGACGGCGGAGGTGCAGCGCCTGGCGGTCGAGGCCTTCCTGGCCGTGGACTGCGCGGGCTTCGCGCGCGTGGATTTCCTGCTGTCGCGAGAGTCGGGCCGGCTCTACGTCAACGAGATCAACACGATTCCCGGCTTCACCACGATCAGCATGTTCCCGAAACTGTGGGAAGCGAGCGGCGTCAGCTACGCGGCCGTGTTGGACCGCCTGGTGGAACTCGCGTTCGAACGACATGCCGGGAAGCAGACGCTGCGCACGAGCTATCCGTGATCGGCCGTCGGCAGCTGCCGGCTGGCGGCTGGCAGCTCGTGCTCATGCGCGCCACGTGGACCCTCATGGTCGCCCTCGGCCTGCCGGCGGCGGTCGCCTCGGCCGGCAGCCTGCCCTACGCACCCGCGCTCGCGCGGTGCTACGACGCGATTCTCGACGCCCGGTTCGATGCGGCCGACGCGGAGATCGCGCAGGCGTGCGGTCCGGCACCCGTCGAGGCGTGCGAACTGCTGCGCGCGACCTCCCTCTGGTGGCGCATCCAGCTCGATCCCATGAACCGGTCGCTCGACGGGGAGTTCCGGACGAAGATCGATCGCGTCGTCGAGGCCACCGAACGGTGGGTCGGGCGTGAGCCGCGGCGCGGCGACGCCTGGTTCTTCGTTGGCGCGGCGTACGGCCTGCGGGTGCAGTTTCGCGTGCTGCGCGGGGAGCGGGTTGCCGCCGCCCGGGACGGGAAGCGGATCAAGGACGCGCTCGAGCGGGCGCTCGCCCAGGACCCCACGCTGCAGGACGCGTACTTCGGGATCGGTCTCTATCACTACTACGCAGACATCGCGCCCGCGGCGCTGAAGCTGCTCCGCTGGATGCTGCTCCTGCCCGGCGGCAACCGCGTGCAGGGTCTGCAGGAGATGGTGCGCGCCCGCGACCGCGGCGAACTGCTGCGCGGCGAGGCCGACTTCCAGTTGCACCTGATCTACATCTGGTACGAGCGCGACGCCGACCAGGCGCTGAAACTGCTGGGCGGCCTGCGCACCCGCTATCCGCACAATCCACTCTTCCTCCAGGCCATCGCGGACGTGCAGCGCGTCTACCTGCACGATGAGGCGGCAGCGCTCGACACGTGGCGCGCGCTGTTCAACCAGGCCCGGCAGCGGCGGCTGTCGTTTCCCGAGATGAGTGAAGCGCGTGCGCGGATCGGCATCGGGATCGAGCTCGACGCGCTCTTCGAGACCGACTCGGCCCTCGAGCAGTTTCGCCTCGTCGCGGACGCGAAGCCCCAGGCGCCGTACGGCGCCACGGCACTGGCGCGCCTGCATCTCGGCATGGCGTACGATCGACTGGGGCGACGCGGGGAGGCGGTGGCGGCGTATCAGGCCGCGCTTGCCGCCGCGCCTCCCGACGATCCGCAGGGAGTGCGGATCGCGGCGCGCGAAGGCCTGAGGCGGAGTCCCGATGCGCGGCTGGCCGAAGCCTATCGCCTGTCACTCGACGGCTGGCGGCACCTGCAGCGCGGATCGATCGAGGCCGCCGCCGACAGCCTCGGTCGGTCCGCGTCGATCAACCCGACCGATCCGGTCACCCGCTTCCGCCTCGCCTCGCTCAACGTCCAGCGCCAGGACACGCGGACGGCGCTCGCCGAATTCGAGCGCCTGATCGCACGGCGTCCGATGCCGCCGCCCACGATCCTCGCCGCGTCGTACCTTGGCGCCGCACGCCTCGTCGAGACCAGCGGCGATCGCGCGCGGGCAATCGATCTGTATCGCCGCGCGTCGACGACACGGGGCGCCGACGCCGACACGAAGCTCGCGGCATCACAAGCCCTCTCCCGCCTCGGCAGCAACGGGCAGTAGTCCACGACCGCTGACACAGAGCACGCGCAGACCAACGAGCACCAGTCAATCGCCCCGGGGAACTCTGCGATCTTCGCGATCTCTGTGTCGATCATCCAAATCGACTCTGCGTGATCTGCGATCTCCGTTCTGATGATCCGCATCATCTCTGCGTGATCTGCGATCCCCGTTCTGATGATCCGCATCATCTCTGCGTACTCTGCGATCTCCGTGTTGATCATCCGACATCGTCGCCACGCGCGATGCGATCGCGTCGTCGATCGCGTCGTCGATCGCGTTGTGATCGCGTCGCGACGATCGCGTGTCGCTCGGGTTTTTGACTTTTGATGTCACTTTGTGCTTGACATCATTTTTTTCTCAACCATAATCTACATGCAGTATGAGCGAGGTGGGCTTAGGCCACGCCTTGTGATTGCTCGATGCCGGTTGCGCAACTCAGTCGCTGGTCGCCGGGAGGACAAACGGCGAAGAGCGGGGGGGGCGAGAAAGAAACCCGGCGGGAGGACGCGCTAGACGATCGCCAGCAACTCGAGGTCGGAACGGGCGGCCTCGGTTCGAGAGATGCGGACTCCCGCAACGCGTGGGAGCGAGCAACGAAGCGGAGAGCGCCAGGGCACGTCAGCATCCGGTTCGCACGCTGCGTCATCCCGGGCGCCAACTCACGCACTCCAAACCGAAGGGGGGGATAAGGACATGGCGAAGAAAGTCGCGAAGAAGCCCGCCAAGAAGGCCGGCAAGAAGCGGTAAGAGCCTTACCGCGAGAAGAGGGGGCGAGCGTCGCCCCCTTTTTTATTGTACGGAATTGCCCAGCATCGTCTTCCCGTCCCACACTCTCACCCGCGTGATCGTGTCCCCTGCCTGCAGCCGATCGACAATCTCCAATCCAGACACGACGCGGCCGAAGACGGTGTAACGCCCGTCCAGGTGCGGCTGCGGGGAATGTGTGATGAAGAACTGGCTGCCGCCGGTGTCCGCCCATTCGAGCGCCATGCCGAGCGTGCCGCGCAGGTAGGGACGCTCGTTGATCTCGTCGCGGATCGTGTAGCCGGGCCCGCCCTCGCCATCGCCGCGGGGATCGCCATCCTGCACGACGAAGTTCGACACGACGCGGTGCAGCGCCGCGGCGTTGAAGAAGCCCCGCGCGGCGAGCGCGACGAAGTTCGCGCAGGTGCGTGGCGCATCGACGACCGCGAGTTCGAGTTCGACCGTGCCGCGACTGGTGTCGATGAACACGTGCGGTGACACGGTGGGCACGATCAACTCGGGCGACTCGTAGAAGCTCGCCTCCTGCGCACCGGGCGCCGGACGGATGGCCGCCGGCAGATCGGCCGCCTGATCGAACGGCTTCAACAGGGTGGCGGCGTGCAGCCTCACAGCCCAGTCCTTGTCCGACAGCGCTTCCCGCAGCGTGGGCGTCGCGGCCGCGGCACCGTAGTTCGCCAGCGCGTCGAGTACGGCGCTGCGCGCACTGTACGAGGCGTCGCGGACACCGGCGTGGTACGCGTCGATGAGCGTGCGCTCCCCGCCTGCCGGTTTCAGCTCGCCGAGTCCGGCTGCCGCAGCGCTGCGTACCACGACGTCGTCGTGCCTCAACCACTCGAGCAGCACCTGTTCGGTCTTCGGGGCCTTCAGCTTCACCAACGCGCCCAGCACGGCGGGAATCACCCGGAGGTCCCGATCCTGCAACATGGCCGTCAGGCGCGGCAGCGCCGCCTGCGCATCGAGGCCGCCGAGCAACGTCGCCAGTGTTGCCCGGACGCTCCAGTCGCGATCGGTGTCGATCCCCGAGAGCATGAGCAGGAACGCCTGCGTGTCGAGGTCCTTGATCGCCCTGAGCACGGCCGATCGGACGGCGGGTGACGGGTGGGACACCAGGTCGAGCAGCGGATCGATCGCACCCGCGGCGCGCGTCGCACCGATCGCCGGGATGACGTCGAGCAGGAACTGGGGATCGAGGTTCCTCGTCCGGAGCAGCTTCACGAGGACGGCCCCGGCGCGTCGGTCGCCGATCTGGCCGAGCGCGCGTACCGCCGAGATCGCGGTGCGGCCGTCCTCCGACCATGCCTGCGCCAGCGCGGCCAGCGTGTCGATCGCCGCCGGGTCCTTGAGTGCTCCAAGCCCACGGGCCGCGAAGGACCGCCCGAACAGACTGTCCCCTGTCGCCAGCGCCACGAGCGGTCCGTACGCACGTCGATCCTCGGTGCGCTGAAGCGCGAACGCCACGGGCCACCAGCGGACGAGGGGCCGGCCCGACGCGTCGAGCACGGCCGCCGCCAGCGGTTCGTACGCCTTGAGACGGCCGAGCGCCAGCACGGCGAGCCGAAAGGCCTCGACCTCCGCGCTGTGCGTCGCCTCCAGGTCGTCGGGCGCAATCGAGGCGAGCACGCCGGCCTTGACGTAGCGCGCCGCCAGTGCGCCGATCATGGGCGCACTGCCGGCGTCGTTCAGCTGTCCGAGCGCCTCCGCGGCCCGCCCCTGAACCAGAGGCGAAGCATCGGCGAGCGCCGAGCGCAACGCGCCCGCAGCCGACCCGTCGCGCAACAGACCGAGGGCGAAGGCCGCCATCTGGCGCACCTCCGGCTCGCCGTCCGATGACAGGACCGCCGCCAGCGGCTCGATGCCCGCCGCGAGACCCACCCGGCCGACCGCGAGCGCAGCGCGGTAGCGAATTCGAGGATCCCGATCGGTGAGCAGCAATACGAGATCGGGCACCGGTGCGGCCGGCGTCGCGGTCGCGCGCATCTTCTTCGCGGGAACCGGCGCGGCCGGCGGCTTCGGCGTCTGGTCTCGCAGGATGCGCTGGTCCTCCAGCCGCAGAATCCAGGACAGTCTCTGCTCGTAGCTGACGGCAGCGGCCGGTGCCGAGGGAGGCCCGCCGGCGAATGCCGCCACCGCAACGGGCAGCGCGAGGGCCAGGACCGCGCACGAGGCGCGTCGTGCGAGACGAATCATGGAAGACGTGGGCATGATGTGCCGCGGTCCCGCCTGTGGCGGAGCCACTCTCAGTGAAGTACGGACGTTCGCAACGTGGCGCGCTCGATTCGGTCGAGCACGATCGCCACGCCGATGCCGGGCCCGGCCGGCACCGCGATGGTGCCATCCGGCGCCACCTCGACCGGCGGCTCGATGAGGTCGGGCACGAAATACCGCCGGCTGGCTGCCACGTCCCCCGGCAGCGAGAAGTTCGGCAGCGTGGACAGGTGGATGTTGTGTGCCCGGCCGATGCCCGACTCGAGCATCCCGCCGTGCCACACTGGAACGCCTCGCGCCGCACACAGATCGTGCACGCGAATCGACGGCGTGAACCCGCCGAGCCGCCCCGGCTTGATGTTGATGATGCGGCAGGCACCCGCCTCGATGGCATGCTCAGCCTGTTCCGGCGAGTGGATCGACTCGTCGAGACAGATCGGCGTCGCCAGCCGGCGCTGCAGTATCGCGTGCTGCCCCACGTCGTCGTAGTCGAGCGGCTGCTCGATCATCATCAGGTGAAACTGGTCGAGCGCCGCCAGATGGTCCGTGTCCGCCAGCGAATACGCGGCGTTGGCGTCCACCATCAGCGGGATGTCGCCGAAGCGATCGCGCACCATTCGAACGGCGTCGATGTCCCACCCCGGCTTGATCTTGATCTTGATCCGGCGGTACCCGGCGTCGAGTTCCGTCCGGATCTTCTGCGCCAGTTGGTCGAGGGAATCCTGGATGCCGATCGACACGCCCGACGCGATGCGCGTCCGTTCGCCACCGAGCACCCTCGACAGCGGCTCACCCGTCTGGCGGGCGTACAGATCCCACGCCGCCATCTCGAGCGACGCCTTCGCCATGTTGTGGCCGCGCACCGCACGAAAGGCGCCGAACACCTCGCGTGGATGCGAGAACCGCGTCGCGAGCAGCGTCGGCCCCAGGAACTCCGTGACGACGTGCCACGCCGTCTCGTTGGTTTCCGGGCTGTAGTACGGCGCCTCCTCGGCGACGCACTCGCCCCAGCCCTCGACGCCGTCACCGAAGAGCCGGACCAGGATGAAGGCCTTGTCGTGGACGCGGCCGAAGCTGGTCTCGAAGAAGTGGACCAGCGGGAGACGCAGCAACCGCAGTTCGATACGGTCGATGTTCACGGGATTTCGCCTCGGCGGTCTGGTGTCGTGCGGTCGGAGCGACCGGGGAGACACTGCCCGCATGATAGCACGCGCGCGTGGCGCAGCCCGGCGCCAGCACTCAGGCTTTGGTGCGTGGAACGTAGTACCGGGTGCCGCGGCCCATTCCGCGAATCTGGCGCAACAGGTCGTCGAGCGCGTCGTCGCTGCCTGCGAGGTCGAACTGCGACGTCTCGACGACGAGCAGGGGAGTCGCGGTGTAGTGGAAGAAGAAGTGCTGGTAGGCCTCGTTGAGCTTCTGCACGTAGGCCGGATTGGGCCGATACGGCTCCTGCTCCGCGTCACGAACGCGCAGCCGCTTCACCAGCAGGTCCGAGGGCGCCTGCAGGTAGACCACCAGATCGGGCAACGACACGTCGCGGGCCAGCAGTTCGTACAGTCGCTGGTAGATGAACAGCTCGTTGTCGTCGAGGTTCAGATACGCGTAGATTCGGTCCTTCTCGAACAGGTAGTCGCAGACCGTGGACTGGCTGAAGAGGTCCGCCTGCCGCAAGGAGACCTGCTGCCGGTGCCGGTTCAGGAGGAAGAAGAGCTGCGACTGGAGGCCGGCGCCCGCACGATCGGCGTAGAAGTCGGCGAGAAACGGATTGTCGGTTTCCTCGAGGACAGCGGTGGCGTCGATGTGCGTGGCCAGACGTTCGGCCAACGCGGTCTTACCCACTCCGGGGGGGCCCTCGAGCGCGACGTAGCGGAAGTCCAAAGCGGTCGGAGTATACCCCGGTCCGCGGCATTCTGATAAGCTCCCTTGAATGGCGTGGTTCAAGAAGACGCGCAAGCCGATGGCGCCGTCTGACAAGGCGAGCCGCGTGCCCGAAGGGCTGTACGTGAAGTGCCCCGACTGCACGCAGCTCATCTACAGCAAGGATCTGGCGGCCAATCTCGCTGTATGTCCGCGTTGCGCGCATCATTTCAAGATGTCCGCGACCGAGCGCCTGCAGATGATGTTCGACGACGCGTTCGTCGTCCACGACCCGGACCTGATCTCGACCGACCCGCTGCAATTCACCGACACCAAGCCGTACAAGAGCCGGCTCGAGGCGAGCATCGCCTCCACGGGCATGAAGGACGCCGTGATCACGGCGTCCGGCCGCCTCGACGGCATCGACACCGAGATCGCGGCGATGGAGTATGGCTTCATCGGGGGCAGCATGGGCGTGGTCGTCGGCGAGAAGATCACCCGCGCCATCGAGCGGGCGATCACCCGTCGGGCGCCGGTCGTCATCGTCTCGTGCTCGGGCGGAGCGCGCATGATGGAAGGCGCGCTGTCGTTGATGCAGATGGCGAAGACATCCGCGGCCCTCGCCCGCCTGGACCGCGCGGGACTGCCGTTCATCTCCGTGCTGACCGACCCGACGACGGGCGGCGTCACTGCGAGCTTCGCGATGCTGGGCGATCTCAATATCGCCGAACCGAAAGCGCTCATCGGCTTCGCGGGACCACGGGTGATCGAGCAGACGATTCGCCAGAAGCTGCCCGAGGGGTTCCAGCGGAGCGAGTTCCTCCTGGAGCACGGCATGATCGACCAGATCGTCGACCGCCGTGAACTCAAGGCCGCGATTGCCCGCGCGGTGCGCTTCATGGGCGCCAGCGACGCCGGCGTGCCCGCATCGGCGCCTCCGAGCGGCCGAGTCACGCCTGGTTAGGCGGCACCAGTGGATCCGCTTTCCTATCTCTTCAGCCTCGAGAAGCTGGGGATCAAGTTCGGCCTCGACAACATCCACGCCATCTGCGCGGCTCTCGGCCATCCCGAAGCTGCCTGCCCGTCGGTGATCATCGCGGGGACGAACGGAAAGGGCTCCGTCGCCGCGATGGTGGAAACCGGCCTCCGCGTGGCGGGCCATCGCACCGGTCTCTACACCTCACCGCACCTGGTAGGCCTCGAGGAGCGATTCGTCATCGACGGCCGGCAGATCGACACCGAGTCGCTCGTTGCCGCGGCGGCCACCGTCCGGCAGGCGGTCGATCGCGCGTTGTCCGGCGGGCGCCTGGAGACCCAGCCGACGTTCTTCGAGGTCACGACGGCGATCGGCTTCGAACTGTTTCGCCGTGCGCACGTCTCTTTCGCGGTGTTCGAGGTGGGCCTGGGCGGGCGGTTCGACGCAACCAACATCGTCACACCCGTCGCGGCGGCGATCACGACAATCGACTTCGACCACGAACGATTCCTGGGGCACACGATTCCGGCGATTGCCGCCGAGAAGGCCGGAGTGATCAAGTCGGGGATTCCCGTGGTCGTCGGCGAGACGAAGCCCGAGGCCCTGCGCGTCTTCGAGGCGGTGTGTCGGGAACGGCACGCGACGATGATCCGGGCGGGGGACGGGGTGCGCGCCGAGATCCTCGGGTTCGACGGCGGGCGGGCTGTCCTCGACCTCCGAACGCCGGCGCGGACCTACGGCCGTGTCCCGCTCGCGTTGCGAGGCCGACATCAGGCCAGCAACGCGGTGGTGGCCGTTCGATTGCTCGAGGAGATCGACAGGCTCGGAACCCGCGTCGGGGCAGACGGTGTTGTGGCCGCGCTCGGCGCGACCCGCTGGCCGGGACGTCTCGATCTGCTGACCGACGCGACCGGGCGTCAGGTGCTGTGCGACTCGGCCCACAACCCCGCGGGTGCCCGGGCGCTGGCCGAATACCTCCGGGAATTTCACCCGGCAGGTCTGCCGATCGTCTTCGGGATCATGAAGGACAAGGACGTCGCCGGGACGCTGGCACCGTTGATCCCGTTCGCCTCGCGTTTGTTTCTCACCCGTGCGCACACCGACCGTGCCCTCCCGCTCGGCGCGCTGGCCGAAACGGCTCGCAGGCTGGGACGCGATGTCCCGTCCGAGATCGAGCCCGATCCCGTGATGGCCCTCGAGCGGGCGTGGAACCACGCCCGGCTGGTCTGTGCGGCCGGTTCGATCTTCGTGGTCGGGGAACTCGTCGGGCGCCTTCGCCCCGACGACAGGCGGCCTCCGGGCGGGGCGCACTGAGCCGTTCGCGCACGCGAGATCCACCTCCGGCCGTCGATTGCTGGCGCCCGGTCGACGTGGTATTCTTGCGAGGTTTTACACCAGTAAAGGGGATTTCTCACGTCCGCACCCGGGTATGCCTTGCTTGCCTCGCTCCTACGCATGACCCGGCCGTCCGCGGTCGCCGCGCTGGTGTTCCTCCTCGCGTGCGCCGTTCCGGCAATCGGCCAGCAGGAGAACGGCTTCGACTCGGCCAAGGCTGGCCTCATCGACCGGATCAGCAAGAACCATGTGAAGCTCATTCGGGCGGTGGAGGCCCAGAGCGGCGACACGAAGTTCTACGCGGACGAGGTGGAGTCGTTCACCGACATTCACAAGGTGGTCGCGACCGGAAACGTGACGGTTCGCCAGCCGGACAGCCAGATTTCCGCTGACCGGGCGGAGTTCAACACCGAGACGCGGCTTGGCACCTTCTACAACGCGACCGGGTTCGCCTCGATCGCCGAGCGGGTGTCGCACGACGCGATGGGCGGCCAGGAACCGGACGTCTATTTCTACGGGCGGAAGATCGAGAAGATCGGCGCCAAGAAGTACCGCATCTCGCACGGCGGCTTCACCACGTGCCTGCAGCCGACGCCACGCTGGCAGATCACCTCCGGCACCGTCATCCTCAATCTCGATCACTACGCGTTCCTGGCGAACGCGCTCGTCCGCGCCAAGGGCGTTCCGGTCTTCTACCTGCCGGTGCTGTTCTACCCCATCAACAAGGAGAATCGCGCGACCGGCATCCTGATGCCCACGTACGGCACGTCGACCCTCCGGGGGTTTTCGCTGAGCAACGCGTTCTTCTGGGCGATCAACCGGAGCCAGGACGCGACATTCATGCACGACTGGTTTTCGGCGCGCGGCCAGGGCGTTGGGGGCGAGTATAGGTATGTGTCGTCGCCCGGCTCGTCGGGCTACCTCCGGCTCTACAGCCTGAATGAGCACGAGTCGACGACCGTCGCGTCGGACGGATCCGTTGCGTCGCTGCCGGCGAGGAAGAGCTACGAGATCCGGTCGAACCTGAACCAGTCGCTCGGTCACGGTTGGAGCGCACGCGGGCGCGTGGACTATTTCTCCGACATCACGGCCCAGCAGACGTACAACACCAACATCTACGACGCGTCGCGGACGTCACGGTCGTTCGGTGGCAGCGTGAACGGCCAGGTCAAGGGCTTCACGATCAACGCCGCCTACGATCGCGCGGAGTACTTCTCCGGCCCGACGGACACCACGCTCACCGGCGGCACGCCCCGTGTCCAGTTCTCGCGCGGTGATCGCCCGCTGTTCGGCACGCCGGTCTACTTCACGATGAGCGGTGAGTATGCCAGCCTGGCCCGCGAATCGCGCTCGGGCGACACCATCACCGATCGCGGCCTCACGCGGTTCGACTTCCAGCCGACGCTCCGCCTGCCGTTCACGAAGTGGCAGTTCCTGACGGTGGCCAATACGCTGACGTGGCGCGCGACGTACTGGACGAGGAGCCAGGATCCGACGACCAGCCAGATCCTCGATCAGTCGATTGTCCGGCGGTACTTCGATGTCCAGTCGCGGATCACCGGCCCGGTGGTCAACCGCGTGTGGAATACGCCGAACAACGGCTACGCGGAGAAGTGGAAGCACACCATCGAACCGTACGCCAGCATCCAGCACGTGACCTCCGTGGACAACTTCAACGAGGTCGTGCAGCTCGACGGCGGGGACTACATCCTCGGCGGGACGACGCGGGTGGACTACGGCGTGACGAACCGCGTGCTCGCGAAGCGGCGTGGGGGCGTGGGCGCCGGGAGCGCTCGTGAGATCCTGAGTGTCGACATCGGGCAGACCTACTACACGGATTCGCGCGCCGGACAGTACGACTACAACTACTCGACCAGTTTCTCCGGCCAGACCCGGAGCAACTTCTCGCCGATCCTGGTCCGCGTGCGCACGTCGCCGGCCGATCAGATCAACGGGTCGATGCAGCTGTACTACGACACGAAGCAGGCGGCCATCCAGAGCGTCACGGCCAGCGGTCAGGTCGCGCTCAAGGAATGGCTCAGCCTCACGGGGGGGTACAGCGAGCGCCGGTCGGTCGATGCGCTCGGAACGGTCGCCCGCAACAACGCGGTCGAGGCGACGACGGCGCTGCGGTCGCCCGGCAATCGCGTGGGCGGCACCTTCGCCTTCAGCTACGACATCGAGCGAACGACGATGCTGACCAGCCGAATCGTCGGGTACTACAACGCGCAGTGCTGCGGTTTTGCCGTCGAGTACCAGACCTGGAACTACCCGGCCGCCAATGCGGCTTTCCCCATCAAGCAGGATCATCGCTTCAACTTCTCGTTCACACTGGCGGGGTTGGGTACGTTCTCCAACTTTTTCGGCGCCCTGGGTGGACTTGGCGGCGGTCAACGGTAGCGACTGACGGGATCCCGTTCATGAAAGGTCTGATCCTCAGCGGCGGCAAGGGAACGCGCCTGCGTCCCCTCACCTACACCAGCGCGAAGCAGCTCGTGCCGGTCGCGAACAAGCCCGTGCTGTTCTACGGCCTCGAGGCGATGGCCGAGGCCGGCATCCATGACGTGGGCATCGTCGTCGGTGACACGGCCGCGGAGATCCGCGCCGCGGTGGGCGACGGGTCGCGATGGGGGCTCCGCGTCACGTATCTGGAACAGGATGCGCCGCGCGGCCTGGCGCACGCGGTGCTCATCAGCCAGGACTACCTCGGCAGCTCGCCGTTCGTCATGTATCTCGGCGACAACCTGTTGAACAGGGGCATCAGGGAGTTCGTCGAGGAGTTCGCCGCGGCGAAGCCTGCCGCGCAGATCCTGCTGACGCACGTGTCCGATCCCCAGATGTTCGGCGTCGCGGAACTGTGCGACGGCCGGGTCGTGCGGCTGGTCGAGAAGCCGAAGGAGCCGAAGAGCGACCTCGCGCTGGTCGGCGTCTACATGTTCGGTCCCGAGATCTTCGAGTCGGTGCGGCGCATCCGCCCGAGCGCGCGGAACGAGCTGGAGATCACCGACGCCATCCAGGATCTGATCGATCGCGGCCTCGAGGTCCGGCCGCACCTGGTCGAGGGCTGGTGGAAGGACACGGGCAGGCTCGAGGACATGCTCGAGGCGAATCGCCTCATCCTCGACACGCTCGCCCGGCGCATCGACGGCACGGTCGACGCGGACTCGCGCGTCGAGGGAAAGGTCGTCATCGAGGCCGGCGCGATCATCGAGCGCTCCGTGGTGCGTGGCCCCGTCATCATCGGCGCCCGCGCCCATGTCACGCACGCCTACGTTGGCCCGTTCACGTCCATCATGAACGACGTGCAGGTGCGCGACGCGGAGATCGAACACAGCATCGTACTCGAGGGCAGCGTGATCAGCGATCTGGCGAACCGGATCGAGGACAGCCTGATCGGCAAGAACGTGCGCATCTATCGGGCGCCGGTCAAACCGTCGGCGTACCGGTTCATGCTCGGTGACAATTCCGAAGTCGGCATCCGCTGGTAAAGGGGCGTCCGTGAGCGATCCGAAGGCGTACACCGCCGCGACCCGCCATCCCTCGATTGTCGGCGTCAAGACGAAACGGCTGCGGCTGGTTCCCGACGAGCGCGGCTGGCTGATGGAGATCCTGCGCGCCGATGACGGGGAGTTCTTCACCAAGTTCGGCCAGGTGTACGTCTCGGCGACGTACCCGGGGGTCGTGAAGGCGTGGCACTACCACAAGGTGCAGCTCGACAACTTCGCCTGCGTGAGCGGGATGGTGAAACTGGTGCTGGTGGACACGCGGCCGGGGTCGCCGACCGAGGGAGCGGTGAACGAGTTCTTCGTGGGATCGCAGAACCCGCTGCTGGTGCAGGTGCCGAATCTCGTCTACCACGGGTGGAAGTGCATCAGCGAGGAGATCGCCCTCGTGGTGAATGCGCCGACCGAATGGTACCGTTACGACGATCCAGACGAGTTCCGCCTGGAGCCCCACGGCGCGCTGCCGTACGATTGGAGCCGGAAAGATGGTTGAGGTGCTCGTCACGGGTGGGGCGGGGTTCATCGGCAGCAACTTCGTGCGGTACGCGCTCGCCACGCACTCCGACTGGCGTGTGACGACGCTCGACAAGCTGACGTACGCCGGCCGGCTCGAGAATCTCCATGACGTGATGGACCACCCGCGCCACGCGTTCGTCCGCGGGGACATCGCGGATGCGGTGCTGGTGCGCCCGCTCGTCGCGCGCTCGGAGATCGTCGTGCACTTCGCCGCCGAGACCCATGTCGATCGATCGATCCTCGGCGCCGGCGATTTCATCCGGACGGACGTGTTCGGCACGTTCGTGCTGCTCGAGGCCGCGCGCGAGGCGGCCCATCTTCGTCGGTTCGTGCAGATCTCGACCGACGAGGTGTACGGCAGTGTGACCACGGGCGCGAGCCGTGAAACCGACGAGCTGAAGCCGCGAAATCCGTATGCGGCGAGCAAGGCCGGCGCGGACCGCCTGGCCTACAGCTACTGGGCGACGTACCACGTGCCGGTGGTCATCACGCGCGCGTCGAACAACTACGGGCCGTATCAGTTCCCCGAGAAGGTCGTCCCGCTGTTCGTCACGAACGCGATCGACCGCCAGGCGGTGCCTCTCTACGGTGACGGCCTCAACGTGCGCGACTGGCTCCACGTGCTCGACCACTGCCGCGGCCTCGACGTGGTGATCGCGCAGGGCGTGGACGGCGAGGTCTACAACATCGGCGGCGGCAACGAGATTCCGAACATCGAGCTGACCAGGCGCATCCTGGCCCTGGCCGATCGCCCCGAGTCGCTGATCCGGCCGGTAACCGACCGTCCCGGCCACGATCGCCGCTACTGCCTCGACACCAGCAAACTGCGCGGCCTCGGCTGGCGGGCGCAGATGGAGTTCGCCCAGGGCCTGCGCGAGACGGTCGCGTGGTACACGGCGAACGAGTGGTGGTGGCGGCCGATCAAGCAGGGCGACGAGGGGTTCCAGGCGTATTACCAGCAGCAATACGGCCAGCGCTCCACGACATGACCCTGGATCCGATCCTCGTCACCGGCGCCGCAGGTTTCGCGGGCAGTCATCTGCTGGATCTGCTCGAGGCCGACGCCGGGCGGGTCGTCGCCTGGCGACGACCCGGCGAACGTCTCCCGCAACCGCCCACCGGGACGCGATGCCGGTGGATGGCCGTGGAGTTGCTCGACGCCCGGGCTGTTCGCGAGGCCGTCGAGACCATCCGGCCGTCGAGGGTCTACCACCTGGCCGGCGCGGCCCAGGTAGGGGGTTCCTGGCAGTTGGCCTCGCAGGCGCTCGAGGTCAACGTCCTCGGCACGCAGATCCTGCTCGACGCCGTCGCGGCTGCCGTCCCGGCTGCTGTCGTTCTCGTCTCCGGCTCGGCCCTTGTCTACCGGGAACACGACCGAGCCATCAGCGAGGATCATCCGCTCGGCCCCGGCAGTCCGTACGCCATGAGCAAGCTGGCGCAAGAGATGGCCGCGGTCGAGGCGGCGGCCGATCTCGGGTTACGGGTCGCCGTGACGCGATCGTTTCCGCATATCGGCCCGCGGCAGGCGCCCTCGTTCTTCACGGCGAGCGTGGCCCGTCAGATCGCTCGAATCGAGCACGGACTGGCAGCGCCCGTCCTCGACGTCGGCAACCTCGAGTCCAGACGCGATTTCACGGATGTCCGCGATACGGTCCGGGCGTACCACACGATTCTCGAGCGCGCGCCCGCCGGTGCCGTCTACAACGTGTGCTCGGGGACGGCGCGCCGGATGGGCGACATCCTCGAGTCCCTGCTGCAGGAGGCGCGGACGCGCATCGAAGTACGGCGAGATCCCTCTCGCCTCCGACCGCACGATGAGTCGCTCGTGCTCGGCGATCGCAGCCGCCTGACCGGCGAACTCGGGTGGGAGCCGCGCATCCCGATGTCGCAGACGCTTGGCGATCTGCTCGATTACTGGCGGCACGTTGTCGCGAGCGGGGCAGAAGAACGGCCCGACGCCGTTCGGCGACCGGCCAGCTGGGCTTCCGGCGCATAATGACCCTGTGAAGATCCTCGTCACCGGCGCCACCGGCTTTCTTGGCCGCGCCATCGTGGCCGCGTGCCAGGCGTCGGGTCACGAAACCGTGGCTTTTTCCCGTCACGCCACGACGAGCGGCGTCTCCGGCGCAACCTTCGACGGCGACGTGCGCGACCCTCGTGCGCTCGCCGACGCCGCCGCGGACTGCGACAGCGTCTGTCATTCGGCGGCGCTCGTCAGCGTGTGGCGGCGTCACGCGTCTGAGTTCGACGATGTGAACGTCGGCGGCCTGCGCCACGTGCTCGATGTCGTCCGCGATCGTGGCATCCCTCGCCTCGTGTATACCTCCTCGTTCCTCGCGCTGCCGCCAACCGGTGCCGACCGGCCGCAGCAGTGGAACGACTACCAGCGCACGAAGGTCCTGGCCGACCGGCTCGCCGACCGCGCCGTGGCGGAGGGCGTTCCCCTGGTGCGCCTGTACCCCGGCGTGATCTACGGACCCGGCCCGCTCACGGAGGGCAATCTCGTGGGCGGGATGATCGCCGATCATCTGGCCGGGCGGCTGCCCGGCCTCGTCGGCGCCGACTGCCGCTGGTCCTATGCGTTCGTCGACGACGTCGCGGCAGGCCACGTCGCTGCGCTCGAACGGGGCGAGATCGGCGCGCGGTATCGTCTGTGCGGGGAGAACGCCCGGCAAATGGCCGTGTTCGAGATCGTCCGCGAGCTGACCGGCCGACCGCTGCCACGTCGCCTCCCGGCGTCGCTTGCGGCTGCGGTCGGGCTGTTCGAGGAATGGCGCGCCGCGCTCACCCATCGTCCGCCCCTGCTGACCGTCGGCACGGTCGAGATTCTCACCCGGGACTGGGCGTTCGACAGCGATCTCGCTATTCGCGATCTCGGGTATCGCATCACGTCACTTCGCGACGGTGTGGCGCGAATCGTGGCTCAACTGCGGCACGGTGTGGAACCATGACGTCGTTCTCGGAGACCCGGCGGCAAACGCTCCACATGTCGATGGCGGCATTCGCGCTCCTGCTCCGGTTCTTGACCTGGTGGCAGGCCGCCCTGTGCGCGGTCGTCGCATTCCTCTTCAATCTCTTCGTGCTGCCGCGCCTCGCGCAGACCGCGCTCTACCGTCCGGGCGATGCGGCGCGCGGGTACCCGCTCGGCATCCTGTTCTACCCGCTCTCCGTCCTGTTGCTGATCCTCGCCTTCCCGCGCCGGCCCGACGTCGTGGCGGCCGCGTGGGGCATCCTCGCATTCGGCGACGGCTTCGCGACCATCGTCGGGACGCGCAGGCGGCGGCGCGCACTGCCGTGGAATCCGGACAAGACCGTGGCCGGATCGGTGGCGTTCATGGTCGCGGGTTCTGTCGCCGGCATCGCGCTCGCCTGGTGGACGAGGCCTGCCGTCGCACCGCTGCCGCCGCTGTTGTTCACGATCGGCGCACCGATCCTGGCGGCTGTCGCTGCCGGGCTCGTCGAGTCGCTGCCGGTCCGCCTCGACGACAACATCTCGGTGCCCATCACCGCCGGCATCGTGCTCGGTGGACTGGCGCTCATCACGCCGGAGTCCTGCACGGCGGCCCGGACGTGGCTCCCGCAGGGACTGTTGTATGCGACGCTGGTCAACGTGCCGATCGCCGCGCTCGGGTGGCGTGCGAGAACCGTCAACGGCGCCGGTGCCGTCATCGGCGCGATCATCGGCGTCACGATCTTCGCGTGCGCCGGCCCGGCCGGCTGGCTGCTGCTGTTCGCGTCGTTCTTGGCGGCCATCGTGTCGACGCGCCTGGGCGTGAAGCGGAAGTCGGTCCTCGGAATCGCCGAGGAGCGAGGGGGGCGTCGCGGCCCCGGCAACGCGATCGCCAATACCGGACTCGCGGCGTTCGCGGCGGTCATCGCAGGACTGTCGCCGTATCGCGAAGGCGCGCTCCTCGTGATGGTCGCGGCGTTGACGGCCGGCGCCAGTGACACGGTCGCGAGCGAGATCGGCAAGGCGTGGGGCACACGGACGTACCTGTTTCCCACGTTCACGCGCGTCAGGCCTGGCACCTCGGGAGCCATTTCGCTCGAGGGCACCGGCGCCGGACTGGTGGCCGCACTCGCGCTGGCAGCGCTCGGCCTCTCGCTCGGCCTCGTGAAGGGAAACGGCCTGTGGTTCGCGGCGATCGGCGCCACCGCCGGCTCGTTCGTCGAGAGCTCTCTCGGCGCGACGCTCGAGTCGAGCGGCACACTCAACAACGACATGCTGAACTTCATCAACACGGCGCTGGCCGCCGCCTTCGCGGTGGCCCTCGCCTGGATGTTCGTCCGATGATCGACCGATCCCGTTTCCGCATCTATCTCGAGTTCGCCAGACCGTTCACGCTCTTCGCGCCGGCCCTCGGCATGGCCTCGGGCGGCGCGGCCGCGATCGGCGCCGTGCCGCGAGAGGGGTGGTCGTGGTGGCTGATCGTCTACCCGCTGGTCGGCACGCTCATGGCGGCCGTCCTCAACGCGGCGTCGAACGGCCTGAACCAGATCTACGATTTCGACATCGACGCGGTGAACAAGCCGAAGCGCCCGCTCACCAGCGGCCGGATGACGATGCGTGAAGCGTGGGTGTTCACCGTCGTGACGTTTGCCGCCGCCTGGATTCTCGCCTGGCTGGTGGCCCCCGCCGGTCGCCACGAGTGCTTCTGGCTGGTCGCGGCCGCGACGCTCATCACCGCCCTGTACTCGGTGCCGCCGTTTCGGACGAAGCGGCTCGGCATCTGGGCCAATCTCACCGTCGCGATCCCTCGGGGCGTGTTGCTGAAGGTGGCTGGCTGGTCGTCGGTCAAGACGGTGTTCGGCCTCGAGCCCTGGTTCATCGGTGCGATCTTCGGACTCTTCCTGCTCGGGGCCACGACGACGAAGGACTTCGCGGACATGGAGGGCGACGCCCGGGGTGGCTGTCGCACGCTGCCGATTCAGTTCGGCGTCCGCCGCGCGGCGTGGATGATCTCGCCGTCGTTCGTGGTGCCGTTCCTGATGATCCCGCTCGGCGCGTCCCTCGGTGTGCTCACCGGCAACTTCTGGCTGCTGCAACTGCTCGGTGTGGTGATGGCGATCTATGGGCTGTACGTCTGCTACCTGATGCTGCGCAGGCCCGAGGATCTGGCCGTCGAGGAGAACCACGTCTCCTGGGCGCACATGTACCGGATGATGTTCGTCGCGCAGATTGGCTTCGCGCTAGCGTACCTGCTCTGACCTACGCCGTGTGCAGCAGCGCCCTGATTCGCTGTTCGGTCGGCGGGTGCGTGCTGAACAGCGAGAAGAGCCCAGAGGCCGAGAACGGTTTGACGATGAACATGTGAGCCGTCGCGGGGTTCGCGTCGAGCGGCACCTGCTTCGAGACCGCCTCGATCTTCTTCAGCGCGTCCACCAACCCGTAGGGACTGCCGGCGAGGGCCGCGCCGCCCGCGTCCGCCGAGTACTCCCGCGAGCGCGAGATCGCCGCCTGGATGAGCATCGCGGCCAGCGGCGCGAGAATCACCGTCAACAGCAGGCCGATCGGATTGCCTCCGTCGCGGTCGTCGTCGCGGCTGGCGCCGCCGAAGAACGCCGCGAACTGCGCCATGCGGGCGATCATCATGATCGCCGCGGCCAGCGTGGCCGCCACCGAACTGATGAGGATGTCACGGTGGCTGACGTGCGTGAGTTCGTGCGCGATCACACCTTCGAGTTCCTGCTCGTTGAGAATTCGCAGGATCCCTTCGGTCGCCGCCACGGCTGCGTGCGAAGGATTCCGCCCGGTGGCGAACGCGTTCGGCGACATCTCCGGAATCACGTACACCTTCGGCATGGGCAGGCTCGCCCGCTGCGCCAACCGCTCGACCACGCGATGGAGCACGTGCTCGGGACCAACCTGCTGCGCGCGGTACATGCGCAGGACGATCTTGTCGGAGAATCAGTACGAGACGAAGTTCATGACGACCGCGATGACAAACGCCATCATCAGGCCGCCGGCGCCACCGAGCGTCTCACCGATGACCAGGAGGACACCGCTCAAGAGACCGAGGAGAAGCGCGGTTTTCAGACCGTTCGCCATGCCGTTATTGTCACACATTCCCCAGCCGGGTCAGAAGGCCGGCCAGGAGCGCCGCGCGGAAAGGCAGCGCGTCGATTACCACGTGCTCGTGCGGCGCGTGGGCGCCGTCGCCAACGGACCCCAGGCCGTCCAACGTGGGGACCCCGGCGGCCGCCGTGAAATTTCCGTCCGACCCGCCGCCGGTGCGCCCTTCCGAGAGGCTGTGCCCGAGCTCACTGGCCACGGCCCGGGCCATCTCGAACAGACGGACGCCGTCCGGCGTTCGTTCGAGCGGTGGATGCGTGAACCCGCCGGACACCGTCACCGTCGTCCCGGGCCGTCGGGCGCGGAGAGCCGTCATGGCCGCGCTCACCCGCTCGGCCTCCTGCGCGCCGAACGCCCTGGCATCCACGGTGGCTCGGGCCCCGGCCGGGACGACGTTGGCCCGGGTGCCGCCAACGGCGAGCGTCACCGTCAGTGACGTGCCGCGCTCGAGGTCCTGCAGCCGTTCGACACTCAGCATCTGTTCGGCCAGTTCGAGGAGCGCGTTCGCCCCCCTGGCCGGTTCGATTCCAGCGTGCGCGGCACGCCCGCGCACCTCGATCTCGAAGGCACCGCATCCGGCTCTCGACGTCTTCAGCGCGCCGCCCGGCAGCGCTGGTTCGAGCACGAGCACGGCCCGGCTGTTCCTCGCCTCGGCCTCGATCAACTGACGGGACGTGACGCTTCCGGTCTCCTCGTCGGTGGTGAGGAGCACACCAATGCGCGGCAGGGCACCACTCGCGGCCAGTGCCTCGACGGCCAGCATCGCCAGGCCAATTCCGCTCTTCATGTCGAAGACACCCGGCCCCCACAGCCGACCATCCGCCGCGCGCACCGGCATGCGGTCCAGTGTCCCAATCGGCCAGACCGTGTCGAAATGACCGAGCAGGAGCGTGCGTGGGCCGCTCGAACCGAAATCGGCCAGCACGTGATCGCCCGCCGCCGCCTCGGGGATGAGCGTCACGCGGCCACCAATGGCTCGGAGCCGCCGGGCCAGCTCAAGGCCACAGAGATCGACCGCCACCTTGTCCGTGCTCGGCGACTCCAGACGGGCGAGCGCTTCGATGGTCTCGAGCAGCCACCCGCGCTTCGATTCGCAAAACGCTGCGAGCTGTTTCATAATTGGCACATGAAGCGCCACCTCTCGGCTCTGGCTCTGGCTCTGGCCGTGCTCCTGGCAGGCCGCCTCGGGCTCGCCGCACAAGTCCGGCCGCCGGTCCCGCAGGCGTACCCACGGCCGCCTCAACAGCCGGCGACGCCTGCCCAGAAGCCGACAACGCCTGCTGAACCACTGCAGGCACCGGCCAGTCCGGCGCCGCAGGCCGACGGCACCGTCCCCAGCGAGGCGACGCTCGGGTTGCCGCTCTACCCGACGCTCGAGTTCCTGACGTCGTACGATGCGGGCCGGGGACAGCGGTTCTACCTGTTCGGCACCACTGCCAGTTTTGCCGATGTGGTCGCCTACTACAAGTCGGTGTTGAAGCAGAGGGGCGAACTGGTGTTCGAGGAACCCGCCACTCACATGTTCGAGGTGGGCAGGTTCCGGGAGGATGCAATGGGCTTCCCCCCGAGCATCACCGTGAAGGACTACACCTGGGGCGGCCTTGAAGGCTATCCCAATCCAAAGCCGAACGCGGAACCGGCCCGTTTTGCGACCGTCGTACAGGTGGTCCCGGTTCCGGCCGCGGCCAGCACCGCAAGACGCTAGTGTAGTGTCCCACATATAACTAGACAACGAATCAGAAGCGTGAGATGCTGTGTGCATGACAGACACGAGCCTCACGGGCCGCGTGGCGGCCGACGATCTGCACCAGTTGGCCGAGTGGGCCCACGCGCCGAGCAC
>DASXVO010000044.1 GCA_036504215.1 Vicinamibacterales bacterium
GGTCCCGCCCTTCGCGTAGGCGTGAGTGGGCGCCGGCTGGGACTTCCCCGCGACGATCGGGTACTCGACCACGGGCGACCCGTCGCCGAAGTCGATCCGCGAGCGGTTGCAGTCGCCCGTGGCTTCGACCGTGAACGTCACCGTCGCGCCCGTCAGGGCGGACACGGCGCCAGGAGTCACCCGCGTCACCGCAGGCGGCAGGCTCAGCACCCTGAGGGCCGCCCCCGATGCGCCCGCTCCCGCCGGAGCCGAGCTACCCTCCGTCTTGTCGTGAGCGCTCCAGTTCCGCGGCGTCGGCGTCGCCTGCGCCGGGTACTGGAGCTCGACCGCCGAGAAGTTCAGCGTGAACTGCTCGGTCGGCTGGCCGCCGCCCCCGCCTCCCGCGTGAATTGAGGACACCATCACGTTCTTGAGCTCGTACTTGAGAGAGCCGCCCGCGGTCCCGCCCGGGACCTCCAGCGTCGCGGCCGGAAACTGCTGTCCCGTCAGCGCCGCCTTCTGGAGAGCCGGCGACGCCTTGTCCACCTTCTTCGTCAGCCCGACGATTCCCGGGCCGCCTTTTGCGACGCCGGCGGGCGCGGGTCCGGGAGGAACGGCGGGCGGCACCGTCTGCCAACGGACCGGATCGACCTCGATCCAGCCGACGTGACCGGCGGCCGTCGACTCGCCCGCAACCGCCCCGATTTTCAGGTAGCCCGCCGAAGCCGCTGCGAGACGCGCCTGAAGAAGGAGAACGCCGACAAGTACGAAGGCGGCAGCGGGCCCGGAACGCGTGTGAGGGACCTTCACGGGATCACCTCGCCATGGTCCCCGGCGCAGGCTGGAGGCCCTTGACCCCGGGGCCCTGCGCCGGCGCGCCGGCGTTCTCGACCGTCGCGTTCGACGCGTTGAGCACGAAAGACTCCGTCTGCGCGTTGCCGCCACCCGCGGTCCGGTACGACGACACCATGATGTCCTGGAGCTTCACGACGAGGTACTCCTGCTGTCCTCCTCCGGCCTTCCGCACCGAGACGGTGGCCGTCGGGAAGTGGCGGCCAGAAGCGGCCGCCTTGGCGAGCGCCGGCGATGCCTTGTCGACCCGTTTCGTGACGGAGATGTCGTGGAAGGAGACCCTGCCGGACCCCTGGGCCCGTGCCAACTGGTCGAACGAGAACGAGCTCACCACCATCCAGTCCCTGTGATCCTTGTGCGTGGACTCACCCTCGACGCCGTCGAACCTGATGAACGCGTCCGCGGCCGACGCGCGGGGCGCGAGCGCGAAGCCGGCGGCCAGGAGCAGGGCGGCGGAGACGCGGGACGTCGTCTTCATGGGTCCTCCTCGATCGAGTCTCAATCTAGGATGAATCCGGCCCACCGCAAGGAGAATCTCTGGCCCGGGAGCGAAAGAAGCTGGTCTCCCGGCGCCGGGCCGTCTTGCGCGGAGCCCATCGGGCCGGAGGCGTCACCTCTTCGGCGCAACGACCCCGGTGCCCGGCACGAACGTCCGCAGATCGCGAATCGACTGATATCGCACCGAAACAACGATCGGCCCGGCCGCTGATCTCGAGCCGCCCTTGGTCCCGACGCTGATCATCTCCAACCGTCGCCCGTGATCCCGTCGAATCGGGCGAACCCGCTCTGGCTCCCCGCGGCTGCCTGGAAGGCCGTCACCGCACCGACGAGGACAACGAGAACCAGAGCAGAAAGACCCCTGATCGGAATCGTGCTCATGAATCCTCCCGTCACTTCCTGGGCAGCGGCGCCACCGCCATCGTCGACTTGACCGAGACGTTCGCTGTCGAGTGGCCGGAGCATGCGTGGTCGGAGGCCTTCGGCGCCTGCGGCAGCTTTGCCCACGGGTCTGCAAATCCGTATGCCTTGACCTCGAAGGTCCCGCCCTTCGCGTAGGCGTGAGTGGGCGCCGGCTGGGACTTCCCCGCGACGATCGGGTACTCGACCACGGGCGACCCGTCGCCGAAGTCGATCCGCGAGCGGTTGCAGTCGCCCGTGGCTTCG
>DASXVO010000045.1 GCA_036504215.1 Vicinamibacterales bacterium
GCTCCCCGAACGCGAGAGCCTGGCGCGGCTCGCGGCGGCCGGCGTGCCCGTGACGCCCGCGCGCGCCGTCCCCGCGGACGATGGTGGCGACGGTGCCGTCGCCGCCTGGCGCGAGCTCGGGGCGCGAGGGGTCGTCCTCAAGCTCGATGCCGTTGGCCTGGCGCACAAGACCGAGGCTGGCGGGGTGCGGCTCGGGCTCTCGGACGAGGCCGCGATCCGTGCGGCGGCGAGCGAGCTGCGGGACGTGGCGGCAGCAGCGGGCATCGAGATGCGCGGGCTGCTCGTCGAGCCGATGGCCGTGCCCGGCGTCGAGCTCATCGTCGGCGGCCGGCGGGACGCCGTGTTCGGACCCGCGGTCCTCGTCGGGGTCGGCGGGATCCTGGCCGAGGTGCTCGACGACGTCGTGGTGCTCCTCGCGCCGGTCACGACGGCCGAGGTCCGCGAGCGCCTGGGGACACTCCGCGCCGCGCCGATCCTCCACGGCGTGCGCGGCCGGCCGGGCGTCGATCTCGACGCGCTCGCCGCGTTCGTCGTCGCGATCGGAGACCTGCTGGTGGCCGACCCCTCCGTCGTGGAGATCGACTGCAACCCGGTGATCGCCGGCCCTGAGGGTGCGGTTGCAGTCGATGCCCTGGTCGTCAAGGACTTCGACGGGTCACCGTCGCGGGCGTAAAGGGGGTCGCGCTCGAGGCGCCGATCGTGCTCAGGGCCTCCCGGTCGACAGCCGCCTGCTGTCAACCAGCCGACACATGCCGCCGAACGCGAAGTACCCCCTTGACCTAGTACGGACGTACTACCACACTGCGGGTCCGCACGACGTGACGACGGGGGTCCGGCGTCGGCGGCGGCGCTGGCCGGGCCGAATGGGGATCGAGGGTGCCGGCAGTCGCGCCAGCTGCGAATTCGGGGCAATCGCATGTGGGCTGGGCTCAACGACCCAACCGCCGGGTCGACGGTTTCGAGGTGTGGACACCCGACCTTTGCGCCTGCCCACCCACCTTTCCATCGCGGTCCCGGAGACCGGACGTGGGTCCTTCCAGCCCTGAGTGCTGGCGACCCGCGCCTCCACAAAGAGTGAGCGTGCGTCCAGCACGCCCGTCGGCGTCGCGTCGCACACGCCGGCAAGCGGCACCACTCGCCGCCATCGTCAACAGGCCGGTTCCGGGGGGAACCAAGGAGGTTGTCAGGCCAGATCGTTAGCCACCGTCCGGTCTCAATGGGGAAGCAGACCGGTTCGTCCGGGACCTGCGCAAGCAGGCGGAGTCCTTTACCGGGAACAAGGATCGACGATCAGGATCCAAACGAGAGGGAGTGCGCATGAACAGGCGCAAGTTGTTGACCGCGGGGACGATCACGATGCTCGTCGCCGGCTTGATGGCCGGGGCGGTCGGTGCGGTGCTGGCCACGAACCCTGGCCAAGGGTTCTTCGAGCTCGACGCGAGCTCCGACCTGAGCGATGGAAATCCGCCGAAAGCGGCAATCACTGACAATTCCACGAACGCGATCCCGGACGACTGGGACCGCGTCTGCCACAAATTCACCAGCGGCGCACAATGCTCGACCGCCGTTGATGACCACGCGAACGCCAGGTCGTTCGACTCCGAGACGACTACTAGCGGCACCGCCAATCAGGCCACGATCTTCACAGGTGGTGGCTCCAAGGACCAGCAGCCGATCAACAAGTGGGCGTGGAAGGACAACGTCGGCGGCCTGCCGGACAAGGACAACCTGCTGCACGCGATGTCCGCCCGGTATGGAAGCGGCGCGACCGCTCACATCTACTTTGCGGCCGATCGGTACGACAACAGCGGTGACGCGCAGATTGGATTCTGGTTCTTCAACAACCAGATTGCGCCCCAGTCTGATGGGTCATTTGGTCCGGGCGCCCACAAGGCCGGCGTGATCCCTCATGACCCCGACAACTCGGGTGACATCCTGGTCTTGAGCGACTTCACGCAGGGTGGAACACAGCCGACCATCCGCGTCTACGAGTACGTGGGCACAGGCGGCAGCGACGGTTCCCTCCAGCTGCTCGGCGGAACTGCCACCGATGTTCGAGACTGTGGGATTGTCTCGACTGATGACTTCTGCGCGTCGGTGAACAAGAACGACGGGGCTGCCGTCCCGTGGCTGTTCAAGAACAAGAGTGGCCAGACGACCTTCGGTCATGGCGAGTTCTACGAAGGCGGCCTGAACCTAACGTCGCTGGGCCTCCAGAACGAGTGCTTCTCAAGCTTCCTGGCCGAGACCCGCTCCGCCCAGTCGGTCACGGCGACTCTGAAGGACTTCGTGTCCGGCCCGTTCCAGGACTGCAGCTCCAGTGTCGTCACGACGCCGAGCGTTGGCCAGAACGGTACCGCGTCGATCGGGACCGGCTCGATCACGGTGCATGACACCGCGGCCGTGACCGTCAATGGCCCGTCGACGTTCACGGGAACCTTGGCGTTTGCCATCTGCGGACCAATTGCGACCGGAAACTGCGTCTCCGGAGGCACTGATGTAGCCGCCAAAGCCGGAGTGAATCCCGTTACCGCCAACGGCAACTACGATTCAGCCGACGTGACGATCACGACTGCCGGCAGATATTGCTTCCGCGCGACGTACACGTCAGGTACCTCTGGCGTGCCCAACAAGTCCGATCCCGCGGCCGGGAGCACGAGCACCTCGGAGTGCTTCACGATCACGCCTGTCCAGCCGACCATCTCGACGGTCGCGAGCGCGAACACCATCGGTGTGAACCTCGGGACG